>DATLPT010000105.1:0-4134 GCA_035535635.1 Lapillicoccus sp.
CATGCATTGGTATGCGTCGAGCCGACGTGGGTATACGTACCCGTCGAGACGGGCAGGGTGAGCATCCGCTCGACGGTGATCTTCTTGTGGGCGAGGCGGTGCTCATCCCCGTCGACGACGTGGACGTCGTCGTAGTAGCCGAAGATCATCCTCGTCTCGGTGGGATCGAACATGGTGGCCTGGAAGTAGGCGTGCGTGGTGACCGTTCCGTCCTCAGCCGGATCGGCTGTGACGTTGGTGACGACGTGCTTGCACACCTCCGTGGCCGAGGCGTTCTGGGCACGGTAGACGTCCAGGAAGGGTTCGATTCCGTCGGTCGGAGGGACGGCGCCCCGGGTCATCCTGATGTGCGGTAAGGAGATCTCCCGAAGCGTGTCGAGGTCGCCCTCGTCGACGGCCCGGGCATACCGGAAGTAGAGCCGCGCGGCCCGCGCGGTCGTCGTGGCCGGGTCGCTGCTGGTGTCGGCCGGCGTGGTGGTGGTCATCTCGCGGTCAGTCCTCCATCGATGGGAATCGTTGTGCCGGTCACGAAGCCGGCGTCGTCGCTGGCCAGGAAGGCGACCACACCGGCGATCTCGTCGGGTGTAGCCGGTCGGCCCAAGGGGACCGTGCTGACGAAACCGGCCATGAGGTCGGCGATGTCGGCGCCGGGGTCGCGGCCGAAGAAGGTGGGCAGCATCGGCGTGTCCACCGGGCCCGGGCAGATCACGTTGACGCGCACGCCCTCCGGCCCACCCACGAGGGCCAAGGCTCGAGCGAACGCGGTCAGGGCGCCCTTGGTGAGCGAGTACAGCGGGCTGAACGGCGACCCGACGAGGGCCGCGGTCGACGCGGTGAAGACGACCGAACCCTTGCCCTCGGATTTGCGGAGCAGCTCCCAGCCGAGGGTCGCCGCGTAGAACGCGGTCTTGACGTTGACGTCGACCGCGCGCTGGAAGTCCGCCTCGGAGACGTCGAGACCGCCGGCGCCGGGCATACCGACCTGGCTGTGCAAGACGTGGAGCCGGCCGTGGTCGGCCTCGATGCCGGCGAAGAAGTCGGTCAGTGCCGTGGTGTCGGTGGCATCGAGTTGGTGTGCGGAGGCGAGGTCTCCGTTGGTGGCGGCCTGATCGGCGACGGCGACCGCCGCCGCCTCGGAGAGGTCGGCGACGTGGACGTCCGCGCCCTCGGCGGCGAGGCGAAGGGCGATCGCGCGCCCCATCCCCGAGCCGCCGCCGATGACCGCGGCGACCCGGCCTTCGAGCCGGCGCGTCACGTGCTGTTCCCGTGACGAGTCGAGGTCACCCGCTCGGTGATCGGGGAGAAGAAGCCGACCAGGAACGGGTCGGGCTCGAGCGTGTCCGAGACGGACACCACCGGCTGACGGCCCGCAGTGAGGGCCTCGGCGCGCTCGGCTCGTTGCCAGCGGAACTGGGCGTAGGCGGTCTCGAGCTCCTCCTCCGGGATCTCGTAGATCGCGAGATAGCGGTATGGGCAGGGCGGCGCACCCTCGAGATCCGCCTGGCGGAACCGCTGCGCGGAGAGGAACCCGTCGAGCCGGTCGATGGTCTCGATCATGTGGACGTCGCTGTACCACCGGTTGAACGGCTCGTCCTGGCCCGGCTTGGCGTTGCTGAGGACGACCATGAGGTGCGGGTTCACTGGGCCTTGGCGGCGGGCCCGGAGGAGACCGGGTCGCCGGGGCCGCCGCGCCCGTTGCCCGGCATCTTTCGGGAGTCGTGGCTGACGGCGACGGCGACGGGACGGACCTCGACGACGACCCGCTTCGGGCTGTCGAGCAGCCGGGCGAAGGACCCGGGGTCAGCCGGCTGCATCCGAGACGTGAACCTCTCGAAGAACCACTCCTTGGTCGGCGGGTCGCGGTGAACCAGCGCCACCCCGCGGATCGCCAGCATCTGACGGCCGGGGCTGCCGGTCCCCGCGTTGGACACGACCAGCGTCACCCGGGGGTCGGCGGCGAGCGACCTGGCGTGCGGTCGGCTCTCCACCGCGGTGAGCCAGAAGGCGCCGTCGGCGCGGACGAAGCTCATGATGACCCCGCTCGGCCAGCCCTGCTCGTTCGTGAAGACGAACGTGCACTCCGTCTGGGCGTCGAGCAGCTCGGACTGCTCGGCCAGGTTGAGCCGCAGCGTCTGCAGAGCCTCCAGGTCGTCGATCCCGATCCTGCCCACCGTCGTCCTCCTCGCCGCTGTGGTGAAACCATGATATTCGTAGGCATGGTTACGCCGTCAAGCGTGTAGCCTGTGCATAACCCGTATTGATGATCATTGATCGATGTTCCCGGGAGGCAGCCCAGTGCCCAGCGCAGTCATCGTCGACGCGGTCCGCTCTCCGATGGGCCGTGGCAAGCCAGGCGGTGCCTTGTCGGGGCTGCACCCCGCCGACCTGCTCGCGCAGGTGCTCGCCACTCTGGTCGAGCGGACGGGAGTCGACCCCGGAACGGTCGATGACGTCCTCATCGGCTGCGTCGGCCAGGCCGGTGAGCAGTCGGCGACTCCGGGGCGACAGGCCTGGCTCGCGGCCGGGTTCCCGGTCCACGTCCCGTCGGTGACGATCGAGCGCAAGTGCGGATCCGGTCAACAGGCGGTCGAGTTCGCTGCTCACGGCATCGTGGCCGGCGCCTACGACATCGCCGTCGCTGGCGGCGTCGAGTCGATGAGCCGGGTGCCGATGGGGTCTGCGCGGATGGGCGCCGACCCATGGGGTGTCGGTGTCCGCGAGCGGTTCCCGGGCCTCGTTCCGCAAGGGGTGTCGGCGGAGCTCGTCGCCGACAAGTGGGGTTTCTCGCGGGCCCAGCTCGACGAGTATGCGGCGCGCTCGCACCAGCGGGCCGCTGGAGTCGCGCGGTCCGGCGGCTTCGATGACGAGCTGGTCACGGTGACTGTGGAGGGCACCAAGGTCGCCGCGGACGAGTCGATCCGGGTGGACACGACGGTCGAGCGTCTGGCGGGGCTGCGAACGGTTTTCGGGACACCAGAGATGCAGGCACGCTTTCCGGATGTGGAGTGGAAGGTGACCGCCGGGAACTCGTCCCAGATCACCGACGGCGCGGCGGCCCTTCTGCTGATGAGCGAGGAGAAGGCATCGTCACTGGGCCTGCGGCCACGCGCCCGCATCCACGCGTCGAGCGTCGTCGGTGACGACCCGATGCTCATGCTCACCGGCCCGATACCCGCGACCCACAAGGTGCTGTCCCGGTCGGGACTCTCGCTTGACGACCTGGATGCGGTCGAGGTCAACGAGGCGTTCGCCTCGGTGCCGCTGGCGTGGCAGGCGGAGTTCCCGGTGGCCGACGAGCGGCTCAACCCGCGGGGAGGGGCGGTTGCGTTGGGGCACCCCCTCGGGGCATCCGGGGCGCGGATCATGACGACCTTGCTGAACCACCTCGAGCAGACCGGCGGGCGCTACGGGCTGCAGACCATGTGCGAGGCGGGTGGGATGGCCAACGCGACGATCCTGGAGAGGCTGGACTGATGAATCTCGCGAACAGCTCGGCCCTGGTCACGGGTGGCGCGTCCGGTCTCGGGCTCGCAACGGTCGAGGCCCTGGTGGCGCGCGGCGTCGCGGTGACCATCGTGGACCTGCCTCAGTCGCCGGGCAAGGACGTCGCCGAGCGGCTCGGCGACCTGGTGACCTTCGGCCCTGCGGACGTGCGCGATCCCGAGGCCGTGGGCGCCGCACTGGAGATGGCGGTGGGCCGGGCGCCACTGCGGACCCTGGTGCACTGTGCGGGACGCGGAGGGACGGTGCGCCTGGTCAACCGCGACGGTTCACCGGGTGACTACGACCTGTACCGCGAGATCGTCGAGGTCAACCTCGTCGGGACCTTCAACGTGCTCCGGCTGGCCGCGGCCCGAATGGCCGCCAACGAGCCGGTGGACGGCGAGCGCGGGGTGTGCGTGCTGACGGCGTCGGTCGCGGCGTGGGAGGGGCAGATCGGTCAGATCCCCTACGCGTCGGCGAAGGCCGGTGTGGTCGGGATGACGCTGGTGGCGGCGCGGGACCTGTCCCGGGCCCTGATCCGGGTCTGCTCCATTGCGCCAGGCGTCTTCGACACGCCGATCCTCAACCGGTTCTCCGACGAGATCAAGCAGGGCCTCGCCGCCCAGGTCCCCCACCCGGCGCGGCTCGGCC
>DATLPT010000106.1:0-5709 GCA_035535635.1 Lapillicoccus sp.
GGATCCCGGTCATGGCGCCCACGACCTTGCCGTTGGCGCCGGTTCCCTCCGGTTCGAGGAGGCGCGCATAGGGGGACCACTGGTCGACATGCCGCCGGCGGACGCCGTCCTCGGACCCGTCGACCACCGTGACATCGCAGAGCTCACTCAGGGCGCAGAGGTAGGCGCCGAGCTCGCCGACCTCCTTGTCGTAGCCGGGTCGAGAAGCGTTCCAGCGCAACGGGATGACGACTTCGACCGGCAAACGCGACACGGCACAGCAGCGAAGCACACCGCCGGGCACGATGCCAGCGGTCGCACAGGAGGACGGCTGCGGAACCGTGGTCTTCAGCTCGGTTCCTGACGTCCCGAGCTAGGGCCGACCTTCGCCGTCCGCCACCTGGTAGTCCACCGGCTTGCACTCGCCGTCGTTGGACTTCTCCGCCGAGCACGCCGTCAACCCCACATGGAGGTCCATCTCGGCACGGAAGAGCACAGCGTCGCCCGGACTGGTGGTCGGCCGGTCGATGTGCAGCTCGCCGTCGGGATCGGTCCAGACGTTCATGAAGATGTTGAAGGTCGTGCCGATCCGGTCGGGGTCCACGTCGAAGGGCGCCAACCCGAGGACGAGGTTGTCGAAGCAGCTGGGGTGAGCGCCGCCATCGAGCTCGGGGTAGAGGAGGTCGAAAGTCTCCTGGCTGCATGGGGTCAGGAGGAAGTCGTGACGGCCGCAGCTGTCCTCGACGATGGTCAGCATCGGCCGGCTGCGGTTGCTGTACAGGCGATCACCGGTCGTCAGGTAGATCCGGTTCGCGTAGTCGATACTGCGGCCGCTGGAGAGCCACTCGTCGTGGTCGTCGGCCGCGACCGCGAACAGGTCGCTGACCTGACCGCCGGTCGGGTCCACGACGGTGAGGGTCTGGCCCCGCCGCAGGGCGAACCCGGTCCCGGTCTGTGGTGCCAGCCGGTTCACGAGGCGTCGCCGATGGGCTCCGGGGCTTGCCAGTCCGGCTCGACGCGGCGCCCGGAGTACTGCCGGGCCTCCGATGTCCTGCCGAAGTCGCCCACCATTGGGTTGATCGTGCCCTGCAGCTTTTCGTCGCGCCGGCGGATGACGTCTCGCATCCGCGTGTAGCGGTCCTCGTCGCGGAGGCGCTCGAACTGCCGATGCGGGTTGAAAACCAGCATGGGAGACCCCGCGCGCCGCGCGTCCCGCGAGGCGCGCGGGTGCAGGCCGACCACGAACAACGCCGATCCGGCGAAGCTGAACCCGAAGTGGTCGTCCCGCGGGTTGGCCGAGACCTCGTTGCTCCACGGCTCCGTGTCGCGCTCCGCCAGCAGGAACAGCTGTTGCCACAGCAGCCGCTCGAAGTGCCGCTCGTCGGCGATGTCCGGGCCGCGGAACATCGCGACGAAGGACACGAACCGCTGATCGGGTCGGACCGCCGCCACGAAGTCGGCCAGATCGCCGCCCAGGGCGTCTGCGGCCGGCGGGGTCCCCAGGGTGTCGTAAAGACGGACCGTCGCGTTGCGCCGGTGGAACGCGGCCTTGGCGCCGACGCAGGGAAAGCCGGGGTGGTCGACGAACTCCGTCAACGCCGCCGCGAACGCCTCGTGCGGCGCGTCCTCGGGGTCGGGGACCGGTGTAATGAGGTTCGGCATGTCACTCTCGATAGGGAACAGGCGGGGCAAATGCCCGCGGGGTGGCGTCCGAAACCTGCGAACCGCTTGAACCGCTTGTGACCGGGTCGGTGAGCTGTCTCACATCGGTGCCGATGCCGGCGGCTGGAGCCGCCTCGCGTCAGGCCGCCGTTTCGCCGACGGTGAGGCGGGTAACGAAGCACGTACCGCGCCCACAGGCACCGACGTCGACGGCCGTGGTCGGTTCTCTCGTGGAGGTCACCATGTCTTGCCCTGTCCCCACACGTCGTCGGGGTGACCGCAGGTGACCGTCGCCGACGCCGTCGTGATCGGCTCGGGCCCCAACGGGTTGGTCGCGGCCAACGCCTTGGCGGACGCGGGATGGGACGTCGTCCTCATTGAGGCGTCGGACCGGACCGGTGGTGCGGTCCGAAGCGAGGAGGTCACGGTTCCCGGCTTCGTGTCGGACATGTTCAGTGCCTTCTACCCGCTGGCCGCGGCCAGCCCGGTGATCCGCGACCTGCACCTCGAGGAGCACGGGCTGGGGTGGTCACACGCACCGGCCGTGCTCGCCCACGCGCTCGACGACGGACGGGCGGCGGTGCTCTCGCGCGACCCCGAGGTGACCGCGGCCTCCGTCGACGGGTTCGCGGCCGGCGACGGCGAGTCGTGGCTGCGCATGTTCGCCGAGTGGCAGCGGGTCCGGGATCCCATCCTCGACGCCCTGTTCTCACCGCTGCCACCGCTGGTGGCCCTGGTCCAAGTCCTGCGCCGCGTCCGGCTGGCCGGCGCCTTGGACATGGCGCGGCTCGGCGTCCTCCCGGTCCGTAGGCTGGCTCGTGAGTGGTTCGACGGAGACGGTGCCGCTCTGCTGCTCACGGGCAACGCGATGCACAGCGACGTGCCGCCCGACGCCGCGGGTAGCGGGGTCTTCGGGTGGCTGCTCGCCATGCTCGGCCAGGACGTCGGGTTCCCCGTGCCTCGTGGTGGAGCGGGCCGTCTGGCCGAGGCCCTCACCCGACGGGCCGAGGCCCGCGGCGCGCTCGTGCAGACCGGTGTGCCAGTGACGTCGGTCGACGTCGTCGCCGGCCGGGCCACCGGGGTGCGGCTGCTCGACGGCTCGGTCGTGAGGGCGCGGCGAGCGGTGCTGGCGGACGTGGCGGCGCCGCTGCTCTACCGCGACCTCGTAGGGACCGACCGGCTGCCGCCGCGTCTCGTTCGCAACCTCGACCGCTTCCAGTGGGACGACCCGACGATCAAGGTCAACTGGGCGCTGGACCAGCCGGTGCCGTGGCGGGCCGCCGGGGCGCGGGGCGCCGGGACCGTGCACGTGGGTGTCGACATGGACGGGTTCGTCGACTTCTCCGCCGATCTGTCGACGGGGCGTGAGCCGCGGCACCCGTTCCTCCTGTTCGGCCAAATGACGACCGCCGACCAGACCCGCTCGCCGGCCGGGACCGAGTCGGCCTGGGCCTACACCCATGTGCCTCGCGGAGTCGACTGGTCCGGCGAGCGCCTGGATCGACACGTCACCCGCATCCACGAGGCGATCGAGCGCGTGGCGCCCGGATTCCGCGACTCCCGGCTGGCCACGCACGTGCAGTCGCCGTGTGACCTCGAGCGCGCCGACGTCAATCTCGTTGGTGGTGCCGTCAACGGAGGGACGTCCGCCATCCACCAGCAGCTCGTCTTCCGGCCGGTACCCGGTCTCGGCCGCCCGGAGACACCGATCGCCGGGCTCTACCTGGCCAGCGCGTCCGCTCATCCCGGAGGCGGTGTCCACGGTGCCTGCGGCTGGAATGCGGCGCAGTGCGCCCTCAAGGCCGCCGGGCCGTGGGGCGCGGTGCGGCGGCGGGTCGCTCGCACCGCGTGGGCCAGGGTGCTCAAGACCTGAGCGACGCGGAGCGTTCAGCCGGCGCACCTCCGGGGTAAGGCGGCCACGGAGACCATGGCAGGGTTCGGATGGATACGAGAGAGCGGAGACGTGGCGTGACCGACGAGGACCTGGCTCGCGTGTACCTCGTGACCGGCGCGTCGCGGGGAATCGGCCGCGAGACGGTGTTGATGCTCGCCGAACCGGGCGTGGGCCTGGTGCTGTGCGCCCGCGCGAGCGGCCCCCTGGAGGCCGTCGCTTCCGAGTGCCGTCAGCGCGGAGCCCGAGTCGTCGTCGTCCCGACCGACGTCCGGCAGGACCAGGCCGTCGAGGCCGCCTTCGACCGGGCGCGGACCGAGCTGGGCCGCATCGACGGGGTGGTGCACTGTGCGGCCGTGCTGGCCTACGGCCGCTTCGAGGACGTCCCGGCGGATGTGTGGGAGTCGTCCGTGTCGACCACACTCGGTGGAGCCGCGCGCGTCGCACGACAGGCGTTGAACGCCTTTGCCGACCGCGGCTACGGTCGCCTGGTCTTCGTCGGGTCCATCCTGGGCAAGATGGCCGTTCCCGGCATGAGCACCTACGTCACGGCGAAGTGGGGCCTGCAGGGGCTGGTGCGGACCCTTCAGGTGGAAGCGCGCGAGACTCCGGGGATCGGTGTGTCCCTGGTGTCCCCAGCCGGTGTGGACACCGAGATCTACCGGCTCGCCGGCACCTACCTGGGGCGTCATGGGCAGCCTCCACCTCCCGTGGTTTCGGCGGCCCGCGTGGCCGAGGAGATCGTGCGGCTCCTGGAGACGCCGCGACGCGAGGTCAACGTCGGTCCGTTCAACTGGGTCATGGTGACCGGGTTCCGGTTCATGCCGGGCCTCTACGACCGGCTGGTCACCCCGCTGATGTCGAGGATCGCCCTGGCCAAGGAGCCGGTCGGACCTAACCCGGGCAACGTCCTCGAGCCCATCGCCGACGAGGCGGTGGTCCGTCGATGAGCGAACCAAGCCGCACCTCTCCCCACGCCCAACCGGTCAGTCGGGAGATCGCTGCACCCGCGTCGGCGGTGTGGGCGGTGATCGCTGACGGCTGGACCTTCTCCTCCTGGGTGGTGGGAACGGCGCGAATCCGGGCCGTGGATTCCGGCTGGCCACGACCGGGCAGCCGCATACACCACTCGTTCGGGACCTGGCCGTTGCTGCTGAACGACCAGACCCACGTGGTCCGGGAGGAGACGGGGCGCCTGTTGGAGCTGACGGCGCGGGGTTGGCCCGCCGGCGAGGCCCGCGTCCAGATCGAGATCCGACCCGAGGGCGACCGCTGCACGGTGCTCCTGGGCGAGGACGCGGTGAGCGGACCGGGAGCGCTGGTCCCGCCGGTCGTGCGCCAGCCCCTCATCGGCCTGCGCAACCGCGAGACGCTGCGGCGACTGGCGATGCTCGCCGAGGGAAAGGCCGCCCCACGCGAGTGAGGGGACCGGTCGGTATGCGTTAAGGAGCCTGCGCGCCCCCCGCGCCTGTGGCGCACGTGGCGAGGCGCTGCTTAGGGAGCCGTCGGCCGGGGTAACGCCAGTCCTGTCGGAGAGAAGTCGGTCCAGAGTCCCGGGAGGTTCCCCCTTGTCCACTGATGCCATCGTGCTGTTGCGCGACGACCACACCGAGGTGCGCCGTCTGTTCAAGGAGTTCCAGAAGCCGAGCACGACGGACGCCCGCAAGGGAGCCATCGTCGACAAGGTCATCGAGCTGCTCACGGTGCATACGTACATCGAGAACGAGGTCATGTACCCCGAGGTGCGCCGGCTGCTGCCCGACCTCGAGGACGACATCCTCGAGTCCTACGAGGAACATCACGTGGCCGACGTTCTGCTGATCGAGCTGTCGCAGATGTCGTCTGACGACGAGCGGTTCGAGGCCAAGACCACGGTGCTCATCGAGAACGTCACCCATCACATGGACGAGGAAGAACAGGAGTGGTTCCCCAAGGTCCGCGACGGGCTAGGACGCAAGGCCCTGCAGGACCTCGGCGAGCAGCTGCTGGCCGCGAAGAAGAAGGCGCCTCACACGCCGCAGGCGCCGAGTGCGCTCAAGAAGGCCCTCGACGCACTCGTGTCCTGAGGGAACGCAACGATCGCCTGGCCGGCGTCAATTCGACGCCGGCCAGGCCGGCCTTCGCATACCCCTCAGCTCTCGTCGCATATCCCTCAGCTCTGCCGTTCCCGCTCGGCC
>DATLPT010000107.1:0-11053 GCA_035535635.1 Lapillicoccus sp.
TTCTGTGTCGGCGCGGACCTCAAGGAGCGCAACGCTTTCACCGACGCCGACCTGGTGCAGCAGCGGCCGGTGGCGCGGGCCGCATACCGCGGGGTGCTCGACCTGCCGGTCCCCGCGATCGCCGCGGTGGAGGGGTACGCCCTGGGCGGAGGCTACGAGCTGGCGCTGTCCTGCGACCTGATCATCGCCGGTGAGACCGCGACCGTGGGCCTGCCCGAGGTCTCGGTGGGTGTCATCCCTGGGGGAGGCGGCACCCAGCTGCTGACGCGGCGGATCGGCTGGTCCCGGGCGGCGTCCCTCGTCTTCACGGCGCGCCGCCTTCCTGCGCCCGAGGCACTGGCCCTTGGCGGAGTCGACGAGGTCGTGCCGGCCGGGACCGCCCGCGAGCGGGCGCTCGAACTGGCTCGAGCAGTCGCGGCCAACTCGCCGGTCGGGCTGCGCCAGGCCAAGCGCGCCATGCGTCTGGGTGCGGACGTCGACCTGGCTGCCGGTCTCGAGGTCGAGGACGCCTGCTGGCGGGCGACCGCGTTCAGCGGTGACCGGGCCGAGGGCGTCGCGGCGTTCGCGGAACGGCGCGCCCCGCGGTGGCCTGGTCGGTGACTGCCCGACCGATAGGCTCGATCCGTGACCCGGGTGCTGCTGGCGGAGGATGACCCCGCCATCTCCGAGCCGCTCGCGCGAGCGTTGCGGCGGGAGGGGTACGACGTCGACGTGCGCGCCGACGGGCGGACCGCGCTCGAGGGTGCGCGCGACAACCCTGACCTCGTGGTGCTCGACCTCGGCCTGCCCTACATCGACGGCCTCGAGGTGTGCCGCCGGATCCGGGCGCTCGGAAAGTCGGTGCCGGTCCTCATCCTCACGGCCCGCGCCGACGAGGTGGACACCGTCGTAGGGTTGGACGCCGGTGCGGACGACTACGTCACCAAGCCGTTCCGGCTGGCCGAGCTGCTGGCCCGGGTTCGCGCATTGCTGCGCCGCAACCCTACAGAGGCCTCGCCGACGAGCGACCAGCTGCGCATCGACCCCGAGGGCCGGCGGGCCTGGTTCAAGGACCAGGAGATGCAGCTGACCGCCAAGGAGTTCGACCTGCTTCGCGTGCTCGTGCGCGAGCAGGGCAAGGTCGTGTCGCGCGAGCAGCTCATGCGCGAGATCTGGGAGACCGCCTGGTTCGGCTCGACCAAGACCCTCGACATGCACATCAGCGTCCTGCGCCGGAAGCTCGGTGACGACGCGACCCAGCCGCGGTACATCTCGACCGTGCGTGGCGTCGGCTTCCGGTTCGAGCGCTCCGAGGACTGATCCCGGATGCGCCGCCAGCTCGTGCGCACCACGGCGTATGCGGTGATCGCGGCGATGCTGGTCGTCCTGCTCCCACTGTCGGTGCTCGGGGTCTGGGTCGTCACGCAGCGTCCGGGTCTCGTGGTCACGTGGCTCGCTCAGACGGCGATCGACCGGAGCCTGCAGCTGCTGGGTGGTGTGCTCGTCATCGCTCTGGTGATCGTCGCGGTGGCCCTGGCGCTGGTCCAGCGGATGTCCCGCCGCCTGGCCGAGCCGCTCACCCGGCTCGCTGAGGCGGCCGAGCAGCTCGGCGAGGGGACGACGAAGCTCGACCCGATCCGCTCCGACATCCCCGAGGTCGACCGGGTCTCGGTGGTTCTGACCCGCAGCGCCCAGCAAGTGACCAAGTCGCTCGCGGCTGAGCGCGAGTTCGCCTCAGACGCCTCGCACCAGCTGCGGACGCCGCTCACGGCGCTGCTCATGCGGCTCGAGGAGATCTCGGTGTCGGACGATCCGGAGGTCGTCCACGAGGAGGCCGGGATCGCCATGGAGCAGGTCGAGCGGCTGACCCGCGTCGTCGACGACCTCCTCATGCGCAGCCGCCGCAGCAACGACGCGCCGCGGCCCGAGGTGTCGCTCGACTCCGTGATCGCGGCGCTGCAGCGCGAGTGGCAGCCGGCGTTCGAGCAGGCCCGGCGCAGCGTCCGGGTCCACGGTGAGCGCGGCCTGGTGGTCAAGTCCACACCGGTTGCGCTGAGCCAGGTGCTGAGCACCCTGCTCGAGAACTCCCTGGTGCACGGGCGCGGCACCGTCGAGATGCAGGCGCGGCGGAGCGGTCCGTCGGTGGTCGTCGAGGTGAGCGACCAGGGCGACGGGGTACCCGCGACAATCGCCCCCCACATCTTCGAGCGCTCGGTCAGCAGCGGGCGTGGCCACAGCACAGGGCTGGGCCTGGCACTGGCGCGCGACCTCGCGGAGTCCAACGGCGGACGGCTCGACCTCGTGTCGGCCCAGCCTGCGCGGTTCGCGCTGTTCCTTTCCGAGGCCGACGGGCGCTGAGGCTCGGCCGGTTCGCGGGCCAACCAAAGGGTTCGAGCATCTTCGTCAGCTGAGGGAATCAGGCATCGCCACGACAGCGGGCAGGCACACCAACCGCGCCCGAGATGGATGAGCTGGCCGTCGTCGGCCATTCGAGCGAGTGCCCGCTTGGTCAGGCCGGCGGCCAACGCGTCGCTCGTGCTGAAGAGGCCCCAGGTCGGCCAGCGATAGAAGGAACCGCGCATTGTCGTCACGGCGCGGACACGTTCGAGCGTGTCCGTCGAGTGACGAAAATGCTCGAACCTCGAAAATGCACCGCGCGCCCAGTCGCGGCGTCGCAGGTCAGGGGCGGCGGGGGCTCTGCTCGTCCGACGCCCTCGGCGGACCCGCGACGCCGACCACTTCCGGCTCGGGGTCGCCGACGTGCTCACCGGCGAAGACGAACTGGCGGTACGCCCAGAACCGGAAGATCGTCGCCAGCCCGATGCCGATGATCGTGTTGAGGTTGACTGCCCCCCGCGAGGTGAGGTTGAGAACGTCATGGGAGAAGTTCAGCCACAACGTCGAGATGACGAGGCCGATGCCGTTGACGACGAAGAACAACATCGCCTCGCGGTGGGCCGGCCGGCTGCGACGGTGCCGGAAGGTCCACAACCGGTTCCCGACCCACGCGAACGCCGTCGCGGCGACGCCCGAGATGATCTTCGACGTCGTCAGGTGACCCGCGAGTGGACCGTAGAAGAGCAGGTTGAAGCCGCCGAAGTCGATGAGAAAGGCGATGGCGCCGATCACACCGAACTTGGCCACCTCCCGCCAGAAGATGTCGACGACGTCGCGGATCCGGTCGAAGAGGCCGGGCCTGGGGGAGGCGAGCACCCGGAGATGCTACATACCCAAACCGAGCGCCGCCCACTTTGACACCATGCCGAACGGCGCGTTCTCCACAGCTAGGCTCGCGTGCCGTGAGCGCCGCGCCAGACTCACCGCCCCGGCGGGCTCCGGGGGGCTTCCCGGTCGTCGGTGTGATCGGCGGAGGACAGCTGGCTCGCATGATGCAGGGACCGGCAGTCGAGCTGGGCGTGCAGTTGAGCGTGCTCGTCGGCGCGGCGGACGAGGCGGCCGCCCTGGTGGTGCCCTCGGCACCCGTCGGCTCGCCTACGGACCTCGAGGCGGTATGCGCCTTCGCGCGCCGCTGTGACGTGGTGACCTTCGATCACGAGCACGTGCCGCCGGACGTCCTCGCCGCGCTCGAGGCCGACGGCATCCTGCTCCACCCGGCTCCGACGGCGCTGCGGTTCGCTCAAGACAAGCTGGCGATGCGGACGCGGCTGACGGAGCTGGCAGTGCCGGCCCCGCGCTGGACGGCGGCCCGCAGGCCCTCCGACGTCGAGGTGTTCGCGGGGACGGTGGGCTGGCCGGTCGTTGCCAAGATGCCGCGGGGCGGCTACGACGGCAAGGGGATCCGTGTCGTCGAGCGGGCTGCGGACCTGGACGACTGGCTGGCCGCGGTCGGGACACCCGGACCCCTGGAGGACGGGGTGCTCCTCGAGGAGCGGGTCGCGTTCTCCCGTGAGCTGGCCGTTCTCGTCGCTCGGAGCCCGTCGGGACAGGCCGCCGCCTGGCCCGTGGTCGAGACGGTGCAGGCTGACGGGATCTGCACCGAGGTGCTCGCACCCGCGCCGGCGATCCAACCGGGGCTCGCCGCCGCGGCCACGGCGGCGGGGCTCACGATCGCCGGCGAGCTCGGCGTCACCGGGGTACTGGCCGTCGAGATGTTCGAGGTGCCGGCCCCGGAGACCGGCGGCTCTCCCGCATACCTCGTGAACGAGCTGGCCATGCGCCCCCACAACAGCGGCCACTGGTCGATGGACGGCGCCGTCACAAGCCAGTTCGAACAGCACCTGCGTGCGGTGCTCGACCTGCCGCTCGGCGACCCCCGGACCCGGGCGCCCTGGACGGTCATGGCCAACGTGCTGGGCGCCGGCCACGAGGAGCTGTACAGCGCTTACCGCCACGTCATGGCCCGCGACCCGGCCGTCAAGGTGCACCTCTACGGCAAGCCGGTCCGGCCCGGCCGCAAGATCGGTCACGTCAACGTCAGCGGGAGGTCCCTCGGCGACGCGCGGGCGCGGGCCACCCACGCCGCGGACTTCCTGGCAGGAGCCATCGATGAGTGAGACGCCGCTGGTCGGGATAGTCATGGGCAGCGACAGCGACTGGCCGGTCATGGAGAAGGCGGCAATCGCGTTGCAGGAGCTGGCGATTGCCTACGAGGCAGATGTCGTCTCCGCGCACCGGATGCCCGACGACATGCTCGAGTACGGGCGGTCGGCGGTAGACCGAGGCCTCCGGGTCATCGTCGCAGGGGCCGGGGGTGCCGCCCACCTGCCGGGGATGCTGGCGTCGGTCACGCCGCTGCCGGTCATCGGGGTCCCGGTTCCGTTGGTCCACCTCGACGGCATGGACTCCCTGCTGTCGATCGTCCAGATGCCCGCCGGCGTTCCCGTGGCGACGGTGTCGATCGGCGGCGCCCGGAACGCCGGACTGCTGGCGGCGCGCATCCTCGGTGCGGGTGAGGGCGAGGACGCCGCACGCATCCGCGCGGCGATGGTCGAGTTCCAGGCGGAGCTGCGCGAATCCGCGCTCGCCAAGGGCCGCGCGCTCCGCGAGCGCGCCAGCGAGCTGGACTAACCGGCGATCACGCCCGCGCCGTCGCCGGGCTGCAGGCGGGGGTACTCGATCCGGGGGCAGGCGTCCATGACGACGGCCAGCCCCGCCGCGCGGGCCCGCCGGGCCGCTGCTTGGTCGACGACGCCCAGCTGAAGCCACACTGCCGCGATGTTGAGCCGGTCCTTCTCCGCGATGGCCTGGTCGACCACGGCGCCCACCTTTGAGGAGTTCACAAAACAGTCGACGACGTGCACGGAGGTGCCGTTCGGGACGTCGGCGAGCGTCGCATACCCGGCCGAACCGAAGACCGTCTCGGCCCGCGGGTGGATCGGGACGACGCGCATACCGAGCTCGACCTTGAGGAACTGGGCGATCGAGTATGCGGTTCGCGCGCGGTTCGTCGACAGACCGACCACCGCCCACGTGGCGCGGGTGTTG
Organism: Lapillicoccus sp.; assembly: GCA_035535635.1. GTDB lineage: Bacteria > Actinomycetota > Actinomycetes > Actinomycetales > Dermatophilaceae > Lapillicoccus. The sequence goes on from DATLPT010000107.1 coordinate 5,425, forward strand.
AGCAGGTCGCGGATGACGACGTGGTCGTTGTCGTACTTCGTCACGAGGAAATCCAAGCACCGTCACCTGGGAACCGCCCGACGAGAGGGACTCGGACTCCGGTGACATGATGCGAGACATGAGATTCGGCATCTTCGTCCCGCAGGGCTGGCGGATGGACCTCGTCGGCATCGCCCCGGAGGACCAGTGGGAGACGATGCTGCGGCTGGCCCGGCGCGCCGACGACAACCCCGACTGGGAGTCGATCTGGGTGTTCGACCACTTCCACACCGTGCCGCAGCCGTCCGAGGAGGCGACCCACGAGGCGTGGTCGCTCATGGCGGGCTTCGGCGCCGCGACGACCCGGGTCCGGCTCGGGCAGATGTGCACGTGCATGTCGTACCGGAACCCCGCCTACCTGGCGAAGGTCGCGGCGACGATCGACGTCATCTCCGGCGGTCGCGTCGAGATGGGGATCGGCGGCGGCTGGTACGAGCACGAGTGGCGGGCTTACGGCTACGGATTTCCGGCTGCACGTAAGCGACTTGGCCGGCTTCGCGACGGTGTCGAGATCTTCCGCCAGATGTGGACCAAGGGTGTCGCGACCCACTCGGGAGAGTACTTCCAGGTTGACGGCGCCATCGGGCAGCCGCGCCCGCTTCAGGGCACGACGAAGCCCGGGTCCGCCGCCAACGGCATCCCGATCTGGATCGCCGGTGGGGGCGAGAAGGTCACCCTTCGGATTGCCGCGGAGTACGCGGACTACACGAACTTCGACCCCACCCCCGAGGGGTTCGCCGCCAAGAGCGCGGTCCTCGAGCGACACTGCAAGGACGTCGGTCGCGACTTCGGCTCGATCGTTCGGAGCGCGGACTACAACGTCGTCATCGGGGAGACCGAAAAGGACGTCCAGGATCGGCTGGCCTGGATCGAGGACCACTACCGCCGGGCTGGGGTCTCCGAGGCGAGGCTTCGGACGCAGGCGCATACGTATCGCACCGGCCCGGCGGTCGGCACTCCCGAGCAGATCGTGGAGACCTTCCGCGCCTTGGAGCGTGCTGGGATGACGTACGCCATCACCAATTTCATGGAGGGGGCCTACGACACGTCGGGCATCGAGCTCTTCGAGAAGACCGTCATCCCGGAACTGCGAGCTTCCTGATGGTCTGGCGCCTCTCCGACATGCCGGACCAGTCCGGCCGGGTGTTTCTGATCACCGGCGCCAACTCCGGCATCGGACTGGAGGCGGCGAAAGGGTTGACGCGCAAGGGTGCTCGCGTCGTCATGGCCAGTCGCAACCTGGCCAAAGCGGAGGCCGTGCGGCCCGAGGTTGGTGACGGCGCCGAGGTCCGCGAGCTCGACCTCGGCTCGCTCGCGTCCGTTCGGGCCTTCGCCTCCGCGTGGGACGGGCCGATCGACGTGCTCGTCAACAACGCCGGCATCATGGCGGTGCCCTTCGCCCGTACGGTGGACGGGTTCGAGAGCCAGTTCGGCACGAACTTCCTCGGCCACTTCGCGCTGACCGGGCTGCTCCTGGCGCGGGTCACCGACCGGGTCGTGACCCTGTCGTCGGGAGTGCACCGGATGGGCCGGATCGACCTGCGCGACCCGAACTTCGAGCACCGGCGCTACCAGCGCTGGATCGCGTACGGGCAGAGCAAGCTCGCCGACCTCATGTTCGCCTACGAGCTGCAGCGGAGGCTCCTTCTCGCCGGATCGCCGGTGCGCTCGATCGCGGCGCATCCGGGGTATGCGGCGACGAACCTGCAGCGACACCTCGGCGCCGCCGCCAGTACCGGTCAGGACTGGATGCAGCGGATCGGCCTGGTACAGGACGCCGCCGGCGGCGCGCTGCCGACCCTTTACGCGGCAACGGCACTCGACCTTCCGGGCGGCAGCTACGTGGGTCCCTCGGGTCCTCTGGAGCAGACCGGGCCACCGCGGATCGTCGGCTCGTCGGCCGCATCGCGGGACCTCGACACTCAGTGCGCGCTGTGGGAGCTGGCGGTCCGGCTTACTGGCGTCGACCCCGGTCTCCCGGCCATGGCGGCCGCCTGAACCGGGCCGACGGCAGGGCGCATACCCGGCGGTAACCTGGGCGGGTGAGCACCGGGGCGTTCGACCTGTACCAGCTGTCCGAGGAGCACGAGGCGGTCCGGGAGGCGGTGCGGGCGCTCGCGGAGGACAAGATTGCCCCGTATGCGGCCGAGGTCGACGAGCAGTCCCGCTATCCGCAGGAGGCGCACGACGCGCTGGTGGCCAGTGACTTCTTCGCGCCGCACGTCCCCGAGGAGTACGACGGCGTCGGCGCGGACGCCCTTGCCACCTGCATCGTCATCGAGGAGGTCGCCCGGGTCTGCGCGTCGTCGTCGCTGATCCCGGCGGTCAACAAGCTGGGCTCGATGCCGGTGATCCTGGCCGGGTCCGAGGAGCTCAAGGCCAGGTACCTGCCGCCGCTGGCGCGCGGGGAGGCGATGTTCTCCTACGGGCTGTCCGAGCGGGAGGCCGGTTCCGACACGGCGGCGATGAAGACACGCGCCCGGCCGGACGGTGACGACTGGGTCCTGAACGGCCAGAAGTCGTGGATCACCAACGCGGGCGTTTCCGAGTACTACACGGTGCTAGCGGTGACCGACCAGGACGGGCGGCGCGGGGCGAACGTCTCGGCGTTCGTCGTCGAGAAGGCGGACCCCGGCTTCTCCTTCGGCGAGAAAGAGCGCAAGCTCGGGATCAAGGGCTCGCCGACGCGGGAGCTGCACTTCGAGGACTGCCGGATCCCTGGCGATCGGATGGTCGGCTCGCCCGGAGAGGGGCTGAAGATCGCGTTGCGGACGCTGGACCACACTCGGGTGACGATCGGGGCGCAGGCGGTCGGGATCGCCCAGGGCGCTTTGGATCTGGCCATCGACTATGTGAAGGAACGGCGCCAGTTCGGGACGCGGATCGCCGACTTCCAGGGGATTCAGTTCATGCTCGCAGACATGGCGATGACCCTCGAGGCGGCGCGGCAGATGGTCTACGTCGCGGCCGCGAAGTCCGAGCGCGGTGACCCCGACCTGCCGTTCTTCGGTGCGGCAGCCAAGTGCTACGCGTCGGACGTCGCCATGCGGATCACGACCGACGCCGTGCAGCTGCTCGGCGGAGCGGGGTACGTCAAGGACTACCCGCTGGAGCGGATGATGCGCGACGCGAAGATCACCCAGATCTACGAGGGAACCAACCAGATCCAGCGGGTGGTGATGGCGCGTCAGCTGCTGAAGTAGGCGCGCTAGACCTTTTCGGACAACCGGGTGGTCGCCAGCGACCAGATGATGAAGACGTCGAGGGCGATGATCACGAGGCCCCACACCGGGTAGTACGGCAGCCACAAGAAGTTCACCACCGCCTGCAGCCCGGCCAGGAAGATGCCGAGCCCGCGAGCGACGACGTTTCCGGTGAAGATGAACAGGCCTGCCGCCGCGACGATGATCCCGAGGATCAGGTGGATCCATCCCCACGTCGTGGTGTTGAGCTGGAAGATGAAGTTCGGCGTCGTCACGAAGAACTGGCTGCCGTTGACGACTGCGGTCAGGCCCTGGAAGAACTGGAAGAGGCCGACGACCATGAGCATGGCGCCGGCGAACGCACTGCCCCAGCTAGCTGCGACGGACCCTGCGGAGTTTCGACTCATGGCGCCATCCTCGGATGGTGCCCGAACTGGTCGCGTCACCTACGGTGGGTGAGACGCCGGGATCAGCCCGGGACGGTTCCGGCCGGCGGGGTGGTCAGCGGCTGGTCCTGTTGGATAGCGGAGAACAGCGCCTTGGCCTGCGCGCTGTTCCACTTCACGGCCACGCCGGCGTTCGCGGTCTGCAGAGCTGCGGACTCGACGGGGACGACGAGCGACAGCGTGTCTCCGCCGTCGACGCCGCGCAGCGCCTGGAGCATCTTGACCGCGTCACCGAACGACGTCGTCTCTCCGACCTCGAGACCGGACGCCGCGGCGTCCGCGAACGACTTGTAGCGCCAGGGGATGAGCACGGTGGCCGGAGTCGCGGCCTTCTTCAGCAGCGCGCCGAGGAACTGCCGCTGCCGCTCCGCCCGGCCGATGTCGCCGCGCGGGTCGGACTTGCGAGCGCGCACGTACCCGAGGGCGGTTGGCCCGTCGAGGGTCTGGCAGCCCTGCTTGAGGTCGATCGCGGCGTCCTGGTCCTTCATGTCGAACGGCACGCACACGTCGACGCCGCCGAGGCTGTCGACGACGCTCGCGAACCCGGCGAACCCGATCTCGAGGTACCCGTCGACGTGGACGCCGGTGACCTGCTCGACGGTCTGGGTGAGCAGCTTGGCCCCCCCGAAGGCGAACGCGGCGTTGATCTTGTTGCTGCCGTGGCCCGGGATCGGGACGTAGGAGTCACGTGGGATCGAGATCATCGCCGCCTTGCCGCCGTTGGCGGGGACGTGCACGAGGATGATCGAGTCGGTCCGCTTGCCCTCGGCCGGCCCACCGCCGTTCAGGCTGTTCTGCTGCTCGGGGGTCAGCCCCTCTCGGCTGTCCGAGCCGACCAGCAGGTAGTTGGACCCGCCGTTGTCGACCGGCCGATCGCCGGACGGGTTGTTGTCGACCCGGCTCACGTTTCCCCAGGCGTTCAGCGGCACCCAGACGAGGAACGCCAGCCAAAGTATGACGACGACGAGCACGACGATCAGCACGTTCCGGCCGGTCCGCCGTGGTCGTCGCGGGGCGGGCGCAGAGGTGGCCGGTTCGGGTTGGGGCGGCGGCGGTGGGCTGTCGTCTTCGTCGGCATAGGTGCCCGCGGGCTTCAGCGGCGGCAGGGGACGACCCTTGGAGCGCCGGCGCAACCGGCTCCTGGTGTCGACGACATAGGCGCCGCGATCGTCGACGGCCCGGACGTCGTCTTCGGTGGGCATGGCGGTCCATGGTCTCACGCGGCGCCGTTGCCCGACGAATCCTTCAGATGTGCCCTGACCACAGGCATCGGGGGTATGCGTGGGGCCGGGCCCCGCCCGGAAGGTGAGATCCGGCGGCTAGAGTCCGGGCCATGGACAAGGTGGTCTCCAGCCCGGCCTCGGCGATCGAGGGCATCACCGACGGGATGACGCTGTCGGTCGGCGGCTTCGGGCTGTGCGGCATCCCCAGCGTGCTCATTCGTGCCATCCACGACGCGGGCGTCACCGACCTCGAGGCGATCTCCAACAACTGCGGCGTGGACGACTGGGGTCTCGGAATCCTTTTGCGGGACAAAAGGATCCGACGCATGGTCGCGTCTTACGTAGGCGAGAACAAGGAGTTCGCCCGCCAGTATCTCGCCGGCGAGCTGGAGGTCGAGCTGACCCCGCAAGGCACGCTGGCCGAGCGGCTCCGGGCGGGAGGCTCAGGCATACCGGCGTTCTTCACCGCGACCGGGGTCGGCACGCAGATCGCGGAGGGCGGGTTGCCCTGGCGGTATGCCGCGGACGGCTCGGTCGCGGTGGCGTCACCGCCCAAGGAGGTGCGCGAGTTCGACACCGCCGAAGGTTCCAAGGAGTTCGTCCTGGAACCGGCCATCGTCGCGGACTTCGGCTTGGTGCGGGCGTGGAAGGGCGACCGGCACGGGAACCTGGTCTTCAACAAGTCGGCCCGCAACTTCAACCCGCTCGCCGCCATGGC
>DATLPT010000108.1:0-7213 GCA_035535635.1 Lapillicoccus sp.
CCTCCCTCGATCGCGGCAGTGCGGTCGGCGTAGATCTTCTCGAGCCGGGGCATGATGGTGCGCCGCACGACGACGTAGATGATCGCCAACACGGCGAGCCCGAAGAAGAACTCCAGCGGGTGCGGGACGATCGGGGCTGCCGTCGCCCAGAAGCCGCCTTCCTCGCCGCCCTCCGCGGCCGGTGCCATGGTCAAGAGGCTGGACGCATACATGGGGTTCTCCCTGGTGAGCAGTGGTCTCGGGCCGCGGAGTAGGGGTCAGCCGCGGAAGACGAACGCGAGCGCGATACCGAAGATGGCCAGCGCCTCGGTGATGGCCATGCCGAGGAACGCGATGGGCTGGAGCATGCCGCGCGCCTCGGGCTGACGGGCGACGCCGTTGATGTATGCCGCGAAGATGAGGCCGACACCGATACCGGGGCCGATGGCGGACAAGCCGTAACCGAGGATGGCGATGTTGCCGGTCATGGGGTTTCCGTTTCTTGTGTGGTGTCCCGATGGCGATTGCCACCGAGGCCTTTCGGTACTTCTGGGGTGGGGCAGGGTATTCGGGCGGCCGCCTAGTGCTCGTCGGCGACGGCCCCGGCGATGTAGAGGGCGGAGAGGAGGGTGAACACATACGCCTGGAGGAACTCGACCAGCAGCTCGAAGAGGAACATGACGAAGGCGAAGATCCAGGTGACGGCGCCGGCCACCGACAGCACGCCACCGCTGGTGAGGAGGTACCAGCCACCGGTGATGAACAGCACCAGGATGAGGTGCCCGGCGAACATGTTCCCGAAGAGCCGCAGAGCGAGGGTCACCGGCCGCGTGAAGAGGTCGGTGATGAGCTCCAGGAGAAAGATCACCGGGACCATGCCCCCCGGCAGGCCCGAGGGCACCAGGGACTTCCAGTAGCCCAGGAACCCGTGTTTCCTCATGCCGACGACGTGGAAGGTGACCCACACGATCAGGGTGAGGGCGATCGGGAAGCCGATCCGGCTCATCGTCGGGAACGAGAACGGCGCGATCACGCCGAAGATGTTGTTGAGCAGGATGGTCATGAAAAGGGCGAACAGCAGCGGGACGAACCGAAGGAAGTCGCGAGACCCGATGAGGTCGCGGGCGATGCCGTTGCGGACCAGGCCGTACATCGCCTCGGTCGCCATCTGGCCCTTGTCCGGGACGATGGCCGTCTTGCGCGTCGTCGCGTGGAGGTACCACAGCAGGAGGCCCGCACTGACGACCATGAGGATGGCCGGCCGGGTGATGGCGAAGGCCCCGTCACCGATGAGCGGTTGCCAGAACTCGCCGACTCCGGGCGCCTCGTAGTCCATGGGGACAGCGACGGCCGGGACGCTCACGGGTCACTCCTTTGTACGCGCGGGACACAGCATGCTAGTTGGGTCGAGCGCCTGACCCGGGACGGGCGTCTCACCAGCCGAAAGACTGGTGGGACGAGGACGTCCCGCGGGGCTGCCGAGCTCATCTGGAACCGTACCGGAACCAGATCAGGTAGAGCGACAACGCGACGCCGCCGACGATTCCCACCGGCAGGAGGAACGCGGTGCCCAGCCAGGAGTCGAGCGCCCATCCGATCCCGCCGTATAGCAGCGGTCCCGCCACCAGGTACCCCACGACCTTCGTGTACATCTCGCTGTCGCGCCGATCCGCCGCCCGCTGGACCTCGTCGGGCCCATCCGGCTGGTCGGACGGGGGGGACGGCGTCTCGGACGGTGACATGACGGCCTCGATTCTCGCTCACGGGCGGTCGTCCCGCTCGGGCAGGGCGGCGGCGCCGTTCGGGTCGTAGGCGAAGATCCGCAGCCGCTTGTACGCGCGCAGCTCGAAGAACAGCCACACCAGAGCGCAGACCGTGATCGTCACGCCGACGGCATACCCCGACAACCACGGCACATCGCGCACCGCGAACATCACCAGCCCGAGCACGAGCACCTTCACGGTGTAGGTGACCATGACGACGAGCATCACGGTCGTGGGCGGCAGCTCGGCGGTCCGCTTCATGACGAGCAGGGTGACGCTGAAGAAGCCTACGACCAGCGCGGCGCCGAGCGCCGCGGACCAGGCCGCCTTGGGACTCGAGACCACGCCGACCACGACGCATACCCCGGCGGCGGCGACGGTGGGCCACAACGAGCCCCGCAGCAACTCTGAGAAGGCGTCGCTCTGGGCGCCGGGGCGGGCGTCGGTGCTCATGTCGGACCTGCTCTGTCGTTGTGGCAGAGCCCTTTTCAGGACTTCCGGATGCTTGTGAAAAGTATCACAAGCGCTTCGGCCGAGTCCACCTGGGTAGCCAGACGGTTAGCGTGACGGCCACCGCGAGGCACAGGCCGATGACGATCGCCGCCCGCCAGCTCTCGACGAAGGCGAACGACACCGTACCGAGGGCCAGCAGGGCGGCCCACATGTAAAGGAGGAGCACGGCGTTGCGATGGCCGTGCCCGAGCTCGAGCATCCGGTGGTGCAAGTGCTTTCGGTCGGCGTCCCACGGGTTCTTCCCGGCGAGCGTCCGACGCAGGACGGCGAGGACCATGTCGAGGAACGGCAGGCTCAGCACCGCAAGCGGGACGGCCAGCGGCAAGAGAGCGGCGATGAGGCCGCCACCGTTGGCCGCGCCCGGGTCGACGTTGCCGCTGAGCGAGATCGTCGCCGCGGACAGCAGGAGGCCGAGCAACAGCGCCCCCGAGTCGCCCATGAACAGACGCGCCGGGTGGAAGTTGTGCGGGAGGAACCCGACGCAGCAGCCGAGCACCGCGGCACAGATGAACGTCGCGTTCGAGAAGACGTTGGGCGGGTTGTAGCTGCGCGACACGTAGTACGAGTAGATGAAGAAGGCCAGTGCGGCGATGGCGACGACGCCGACCGCGAGACCGTCCAGGCCGTCGATGAAGTTCACGGCGTTGGCCGTCGCGAGGACGACGAGCACGGTCACCGCCACGAGAACCGGGGACGGCAGCACCGTGTTGGTGCCGAAGATCGGGATGGCCAGGAGCTGGACGCCCTTGTACGCCATGACACCCGCGGCGAGGATCTGGCCGGCCAGCTTGGTCAGCCAGTCAAGCTCGCGGATGTCGTCGATGGCCCCCACGAGACAGACGATGGCGGCACCCATGAGCACGCCGGAGATCTGCCCGCTGCTGTAGACCCCTTTGAGGAAGGGCAGCTCCCTGGCGACGAGGCTCGCGGCGGCGAAGCCCAGGAAGATCGCCACTCCACCCAGCCGCGGCGTCGGCGTCGAATGGACGTCACGCTCGCGCACCGGCGTGAACGCGTTGGTGGCGACGGCCACTGCCCGAACGAGAGGGGTCGCGACGTAGGTGATCGCTCCGGCGACGACGAAGATGAGGAAGTACTCGCGCACGGGCTCGGGTCAGGACGTTTCAGGTCGTCTGGGCTGGCCGCCTCTGAGGTCAGGGACGGGGGTATGCGGGGAACCGGGTCACCAGGTCGGTCACCGAGGCCCGCACCTCCTGCGAGACGGGGTTCTCGGGGTCCGCGTCACCCTTGGTGATCGCCGTGGCGATGAGCTCGGCGATCGTCGCCATCTCGTCGGTACCCATGCCCTGCGTCGTCGTGCACGCCGTGCCGACGCGGATGCCCGAGGCGATGTTGGGCTTCTGGGGGTCGAACGGGATCGCGTTCTTGTTGAGGACGATCCCGGCCGCGTCCGCTCGCGCCTCCGCCTCGGCACCGGTCACCCCGACGCCCTGGAGGTCGTGGAGAGAGAGGTGGGTGTCCGTGCCGCCGGTGGTGGGCCGGATGCCGTGCTCCCCCAGGGAGGTCGCCAGCTGCTGGGCGTTCGCGATGACCTGCCGCGCGTAGTCCGCATACTCGCGAGTCGCGCACTCCTTGAAGTTGACGGCCTTCGCGGCGATGACGTGCATCATCGGACCGCCCTGCATCATCGGGAACACCGCCCGGTCGAGGGCGGCCGCGTGCTCCGCCTTGCAGACGAGGGCACCGGATCGCGGGCCGCGCAGCACCTTGTGCGTCGTGAAGGTGACGACGTCCGCGTACGGGATGGGGCTGGGGATCGCCTTGCCAGCCACGAGACCGATGAAGTGGGCCGCGTCTACCCAGAAGATCGCCCCGATCTCGTCGGCGAGGTTCCGGAAGAACTCGAAGTCGATGAGACGGGGAATGGCGCTGCCTCCAGCCACGATCACCTTGGGCCGGTGCTCTCTGGCCAGATCGGCCACCTGGTCGTAGTCGATGTCCTCGGTCTCGCGGTTCACGCCGTAGTGCACGGCGTTGAACCACTTGCCGGAGACCGAAACCTTGGCCCCGTGAGTCAGGTGCCCGCCCATGGGGAGGGCCATGCCGAGGAAGGTGTCGCCCGGCTGCATGAATGCGCCATAGACCGCCTGGTTCGCGCTCGCGCCGGTGTGCGGCTGGACGTTGGCGTGGTCGGCGTCGAAGAGGGCCTTGCACCGCTCGATGGCGATGTTCTCGGCCTTGTCGACCTCGGAGCACCCGCCGTAGTAGCGGCGGCCCGGATAGCCCTCGGCGTACTTGTTGGACAACGTGGAGCCGAGCGACGTGAGCACCGCCGGCGACGACATGTTCTCGCTGGCGATGAGCTGCAGTCCGCCGCGGATCCGTTCCAGCTCGGAGAGCAGGACGCCGGCGATGTCCGGGTCGAAGGACTGGAGGGCGCCGAAGTCGGAGCCGTAGAAGGTGTCGTCGGTGTGGTGCGTCAAGGCGGTCTCCGGGTGAGGGGCGGGCAGTGCGACCTCAACTGTAGGCCCGCCGGGACCGGGCGCTCCGACGATCGGACCGGATGCGGCACGGTCTGGGCCGGGAAACCTCTCCCGTCATGGGTCCGGCTCTGTGAGACTTCCTGACGTCATGGCCAAGCCGACCATCCTCGCTGTCGACGACGACCCCGGCGCCTCACGAGCCATCGCTCGTGACCTCACCAACCGGTACGGCGCCGATTACACCGTCGTGCGGGCCACGTCGGGTTCCGAGGCGCTGGCCCAGCTCGACCGTCTCGAGCTGCAGGACCGCCGCGTGGCGCTGGTCGTCACTGACCAGCGGATGCCGGGGATGACCGGCATCGAAATGCTCGAGGAGGTCCGCCGGCAGTCACCGGACTCCAAGCTGCTGCTGCTGACGGCGTATGCCGACACCGACGTCGCGATCAAGGCCATCAACGACATCGGGCTCGACTACTACCTGGTCAAGCCGTGGGATCCGCCGTCGGATCGGCTGTACCCGGTCATCGACGACCTGCTCAACGACTGGAGTGCCGACCATCCTCCGGAGACGCAGGAGGTGCGGGTCGTCGGGCATCCGTGGGCGGACCACACCTACGAGGTGAAGACGTTCCTGACCCGCAACTATGTGCCGTACCGCTGGCTCGACGTGGAACAGGACGAGGAGGCCGGCAAGCTCCTGCAGCTGGCCGGGTTCGGGGACGTCGACCCCGAACAGCTGCCCGTCGTCGTCATGCCGTCGGGCACCGCGCTGCCGGCTCCGTCGAACCTCGAGCTGGCTGGCGCCCTCGGGTTGCGGACCCAAGCGCGACAGCCGCTGTACGACCTCTGCATTGTCGGTTCAGGGCCGGCCGGCCTCGCCGCCGCGGTCTATGCGGCGTCGGAGGGCTTGTCCACGGTGATCGTCGAGCGTGACGCCCCGGGCGGCCAGGCCGGCCAGAGTGCCTCGATCGAGAACTACCTCGGCTTTCCGCGCGGACTGTCCGGCGCGGACCTGACCCGTCGGGCGGTGGCCCAGGCGGCCCGGTTCGGGGCGGAGACGGTCCTCGCGCGCGACGTGGTCCGGTTCGAGACGAGGGGTCCGGTCCGCGCGGTGGTCCTCAGCGGCGGCGACGCGATCGAGGCCCGCGCGCTTCTCGTGGCGACGGGCGTGTCCTACCGACGGCTCGAGGCGCCGGGCATCGACCGCCTGACGGGAAAGGGCGTGTACTACGGCTCGTCGGTCGCGGACGCCGGGGAGTGCGAAGGCCAGGACGTCTATGTCGTCGGCGCGGCCAACTCGGCCGGCCAAGCCGTGCTGAACTTCGCCCGCCACGCCAAGCGGGTGGTCATGCTCGTCCGCGACGAGGGGCTCGAAGCGACGATGTCGATGTACCTCGTCCAAAGGATCCGACGTGCCGAGAACGTCGAGGTCCGGCTGCGCACCGAGGTCGTGGGCGCTCACGGGTCACACCACCTCGAACGGCTCACCCTGGCCGACCGCGCCTCCGGTCGCGAGGAGGAGGTCGACGCGGGCTGGCTGTTCGCCTTCATCGGCGCGTCACCGCATACGAACTGGCTCGGGGACGCCGTCGAGCGGGATGCGCGGGGTTACGTCGTCACCGGCCGGGACCTGCAGGCGCGAGAAGGCAGCACGCCAACCCGACCGCCGTTCACCCTGGAGACCAGCGTGCCGGGCGTCTTCGCCGCCGGCGACGTGCGCCTGGACTCCATGAAGCGGGTCGCGTCCGCGGTCGGCGAGGGCGCCATGGCCGTCCACCTCGTCCATCGGTACCTCGCGACGACATGACGACGACACACATGACGACGACATGACTCAGCCGACCCACAAAGTCGACCCGCGGGAGCTGAGACGCATACCGCTGTTCGACCCCCTCACCGACGACCAGCTGGCGCGGCTGGCCGAGGAGGGCTCGATCCGGGAGTTCGCCGAGGGCGAGGAGCTCTTCCACGAGGGCGAACGGGCCGAGGTGTGGTGGGTCCTCGTCGACGGGTCGATCCGGCTGCGCCGGCACGTCGGCACCGCCGACACGGTCATGGGCATGCTGTCCACACCCGGCCAGTGGTCAGGAGGCTTTTCGGCCTGGGACGACGCCGGCGTCTACCTGGCCACCGGCCTCGGGGCGTCAGACGGGCGCGTCTACACCCTGGACGCCGAGCGGCTCCAGGTCCTCGCGGGGGAATGGTTCGGCTTCGGTGTCCATTTCATTCGCGGGTACGTGGGGACGGTCCGGCGGGTCGAGGCCACGGTCCGCGAGCGCGAGGCCCTCGTGGCCCTGGGAACCCTGGCCGCGGGTCTGGCGCACGAGCTGAACAACCCCGCCTCGGCGGCGACCCGGGCCGTCGACGCCCTCGCGACGACGTCCGACTCGATGTTCGGCGCGCTGGGCCGCCTGGCGACGGCCAAGCTGAGCGCTGAGGAGTTTGGCGAGCTCGACCGGATGCGGTGCGAGCTGGACGACATCGCCGACCCGGTCGACAGCCTCCTCCTGTCGG
>DATLPT010000109.1:0-15376 GCA_035535635.1 Lapillicoccus sp.
ACGATCGCGTGGACGTCGGTCCCGCCGTCGGGCAGGAACTCGTTCTGGAAGACCTCGGCCGTGAACTGAGCCATCAGGGGGTGCCCTTCGTCGTCTCGGGAGCCTCAACCGTATGCGTCTCGCCGACTCGCGCCAACGCGACGGTGACGTTGTCGGCGCCGCCCGACTCGTTGGCGAAGTCCGTGAGTGCTTGAGCAAGGGCCAGCGGGTTTCGACCGGCGTCGCCCAGCCGCTCCACCGTCTCGTGGACCAGCCGCTGCAGGTCGCCCGCGTCGGAGCAGTAGTTCCAGAGGCCGTCGCTGCAGACCAGGACCCAGCCGTCCTCGGAAAGGTCGACCTCTCGGGTATGCGGCGCCCCGTCCTCGGGGTGGTCGACGCCGAGCCACCGCGTGATCGCGTGCGCGCCGGTGCTCGACTCGGCCTCCTTGCGCGGGACGCCGGCGTTCATCTGGGCGGCGGCGAACGAGTCGTCGACGCTCAGCTGGAGGGCCGAGCTGGTGTCGGCGTCGGGCAGCCAGTATGCGCGGCTGTCGCCGACATTTCCCGAGACCGCCGTGTCCTCGGCCACCAGGACGGCGACGAACGTGCAGGACGGCGGGCTCTCGACTGCTTCCTCACCGGCCTCGCGGGTGGTTATCGCGACGGCCTCCTCCGCGGCGGCCACCGCGTCGGCCAGCCGCTGCTCCGCCGCCGCCACGATCGACGACTTGGTCCCGACGCCTTGGGGCAGCGGCTTCCGGAGAACGTCCCGGGCCGCCCGGACCGCCGCCAGGCTGGCGACATGGGAGTCGGTCGAGTTCGAGACGCCGTCGCAGACGACGAGGGCGGCGAAGGACCCGGATGCCGTATCGGCCGCCAGGGCCAGCGCGTCCTCGTTGCGCCGGTGGCGCCTCCCGATGTCGCACACGCCGGCGACCCACGGCGCCGGCTCCTCGATGTAGTGGTCGCGGGGATCCGGCTGCTTCGCCCCGCACGTGTCGCAGTACCCGTCCAGGTAGTGACCGTCCGAGCACTGCCGGCACGCCGCACCCTCACCCGTGGCCGCCGCTGCACCGTTGGCGGCGGCATCCGACCCGGTGTCGCTCGCTACCGGGCCGGTCCACCCGACGTCGAGCGGCGACTCCTCGCCGCGCTGGGCGGTCACCGGTGTCGCCGCCGCCTCGACGGGGACCGCGCCGGGGAACGACTGCGCGGGCGCCACGCCGCCGTCCGGCGGTCCGGCCGTCGTCGCGTCCGTGTCGTCCGGCAGCACGTCGGTGAACTCGAACGCGCACGCCTCGCAGAACGTCGCACCGGGGATGCGCTCGGCGCCGCAGTTCGGGCAGGTGGGCGCCGTCACCGCAGGGTCCACGGGCGAACGTCGTTGGCCTGGTCGACCAGCTTGACGCGCTCCTCGCGGTCCGGGGTCAGCTTGGCCAGCCGGCGCAACGCACCCTCGAGGGCCTCACGCATACCGCGTGACGTCGCCGGATGGGACCCGATGCTCAGCGCGGGCTGCTCCCCCCGCCGCCCGACCTCGTCGAGGCCGATCGAGTAGATCCGCACGTCGAGCCCGGCGCGCTCGCGCGGGTCGAGGAGCACCTGGTCGACGCTCGACCACGCCTGCGAGAGCGCCGGGATGCCGGCCCCCGACGCGGCGAGGAGGTTGGCCCGCGCCTGGCGCGCCAGCGAGTATGCGCGTGAGGTCGCCGGGACGAGGTCGAGAGCCTGGACCGCGCCGTCGACGTCCTGCCGCATGGCCCGGATCCGAGCCATCCCGAACGCCGCGGCCGGGGTGTAGTTCGCGTCCGTCCGGGCGCACACCGCATACAGGTTCTCGGCGACGTCGAGCTCGCTGCTGGCCTCGCAGGCGCTGGCCAGGGCGAGCTTCGGTGCCAGTTCGCCGGGGACCTGGCCGTACACCGCGTTGAAGGCGCTCTGCGCCAGTCGAGGGTCGCCCTGCTGGAGCGCGGACAGGCCCTGCATCCACACCGCCCGCCACTCCCACGGGTCGACGCGCAGCATGGCGTTGGCCGCGGAGTCGACGAGATCCGGCTGACCAGCGGCGAGGGCGGCCCGGCAGATCGCGAGGTGGACCTCGGGCGACGTCGTGGGTGCCTTGTGCAGCAACGCGAGCCGCTCCTGCGGCGTCCCTTGGCTGAGCCCGTGCAGCCAGCTGGCCTGCGGGTCGGACGGGTCGATCCGCAAGCCGGGCAGCGTCTGCCAGTCGAGCCGGTCGGTCTCGATGGCCGGCTCCTCGAAGAGCAGTGACGTGGACGATCCGGTGGCGCGCCCGAGCCGCTGGTCCTGCGCGACCACCTCCCGGAGCACTCCCAGCATCTGGACCCGCAGCTCGTCGGCCGACGCGAACCGGTCGTCGGGTGACGTGGCGCAAGCCTTCAGGAGCAGTCGGTAGAGCGAGTCGTACTTCTGGAACAGCGGCGTCGACTCGACCGGCGGGAGCGAGTCGACATAGGTCGACTGATAGCCACGGAACTCCATCATGAGCACGACGAGGGTGCGCCCGATGGTGTAGATGTCCGAGGCGACGGTCGTGCCCTGGGTCGGCACCTCGGGGGCCTGGTAGCCCACCGTCCCGAAGATGGCCGAGTCCTCGTCGTCGATCCGGCGCACGCCGCCGAGGTCGATGAGCTTGATCATGTCGCCGACCTGGATGAGGTTGTCCGGCTTGAAGTCGCAGTAGACCAGCCCGAGGTCGTGGAGATACTGGAACGCCGGCAGGATCTCGATGAGGTACGCCAGCGCCTGGTCGCCCGGGATCGGGTCGTACCTCCCCGCCTTGCGCATCCGTTGTTTCAGAAGCGATTTCAGCGAGGTGCCGCCGACGTACTCCATGACGATGTAGCCGGCGTCCTCGTGCGTCACGAAGTTGTAGATCTCGACGATGTGCGGGTGCGACACCTGGGCCAGGAACCGCTGCTCGGCGATCGCCGCCGCCAGCGCGTCGGGGTCGCCGGAGTTGAGCAGGCCCTTTAGGACGACCCACCGGTTGGAGACGTTCTTGTCTCGCGCGAGGTAGATCCAGCCGAGGCCGCCGTGGGCGAGGCAGCCGGCGACCTCGTACTGGCCGGCGACCAGGTCGCCTGGCTTGAGCTTGGGGTCGAAGGAGAACGCCTGGCGGCACTTCGCGCAGAACCCCGTCGTGCGCCCCGGCCGCCCGTCCTTGCCGCGCCCGACCGGGTTCCCGCAGTTGGAGCAGAACCGTTTGTCCTCGGGGACGACCGGGTCCTTCATGATCGCCTTGCCGGCGTCGATGGCCGGCAACGACGGGATGGTCGTCAGGCCGGCGCCGAGCCGTGCGGTCCGCAGCCGCTGCGACTCCGAGCGCACTCGCCGGGTCTTCGCGCTGCCGCCGAGGCCGGCGCGCGCGGAGCCGAGGGCGGTCGACGCGAGCCGGTTGCTGGCCCGCGACATCGTCGACGGCGAGCTGGAGACACCGGCCGGACCGGTGGCTGCGCTGACCGGCTCGGACCCTCCGGAGGCGCCGCAGGTGTCGCAGTACCCGTCGAGGATCTTGCCCTTGCAGCCCGGCTGGTTACAGGGCATCCCGTTGGGGATGTTCGACGTGATGACCTGCTGAACCGCCGGCGTCAGCCCGCTGCCGTCGTCATCGTCCTCAGCCGTGGAGCCCGTGGTCTGGGTCGCTCCCACGCCGGGCGTCCCGCAGACGTCGCAGTACCCGTCGACTACCGTGCCGGTGCACCCCGGCTGCTGGCAGGCGCCGCTGGCGGCGGCCGTACCCGCCTCGGCCGCGCTTCCGGGCATACCGCACACGTCGCAGTACCCGTCGACCACGTGTCCGGTGCAACCGGGCTGGGTGCATGCTGCTGCGGCGGTCGTCGTGCTCATCACATGACCCCATGACCGGTGAGAGTGCGGAGATACGCCTGGTATGCCGCCAGCAGCCCCCGCGCCCGCCGGATGTCGGTCGGCGTGGCGCCGAGCACTGCGTCGAGCCGCGTCGCGAGGTCGGTGAGGTCCTCCGAGTCGACGCCGGCGGCCTTGGCCTGCGCCCGGTACGCGCCGGACAACCCGACCAGCTCCTCGCGCTCGGCTAGCGCGTTCGCGTACGCGTTCTGTGCGGCGGTCAGTGCGCGGGAGACCGCATCAAGACGACGGAGGTATGCGTCGACGCGACTCGGATCGGTGGGAACCTCGCCGAGGGCGGTGACGTCGGGGATCGCCAGTCGCGGAGCCGGGTCGACCGCGCCGACGCACTGTTCCTCGAGGAGTCGGATCGCCGCACCGCGCGCGGCCAGCTCGCCGCGCTCGACGGCGGCTCGCTCGGCACCGCGGGCGGCCTCGAGTCGCTTTCCGGCCCCGACGATGAGGTCGCGCTCGGCGGTCGACGCGTCGTACTCCAGGGGCGCCAGCAGGCCACCGACGTCGGCACCGCGCTTGGCCTTGTCGACGACGTCTTCGAGCCGAGAAGCGAGGCGCTGCAACGTGTTTCGGGCGTCGTCACGGTCCGTGCCGGCCGGGACGTACATGACCTGGTCGCGGATCCGTTCGACGGTCTCCCGCACCGACTTGAGTCGTGTCCCGACCTCGGCGCCGGATGGCTCGAGCGACAGCCGGGCCCGCAAGGACGACGTCATCGCGTCCGAGAGCCGGCACGCCTCCGGAAGCGACAGCGCCAGCGCTCCCGACGCGGAGGGCGCCAGCGACGCCGCGGCTGAGCCGGGCTCGACGTCGAGGCGCCCCCAGATGAGGGCCGAGATGCGCTCGGACTCCTTCGCCCCGACCCGGCCGTTGTCGAAGGTCACCTCGAGGAGGTCGTAGCGGTCGGAGATCGCCTTCCAGAGGGCCATCGAGACGAGCATGTCGCGGCTGAACGCGTCGCGTTCACTGGATGCGAGCGCGGCCGAGTCGAGGGCGTCGAGCTCGTCCTTGCGCTTGTCGCGCCACACCGCGAGGTCGCGCAGGTAGACGAAGGCCTCCTGCGGCGTGACCGACGACCCCAGCCGGCCGGGCGCCTCGGGAGCGCCTCCGGTGGCCGGCGGGGTGGGTGGTGAGAGCTCGAGGGACATCGCTCAGGCCCGCCCGTAGAGGGACGGCGGCGGCTGCGCCTCGACCTTGAGGCTCGGAAGGAACCACTTGTCGTAGCTTGCCTTCCAGCGCCCGTCGGCCTTCACCGTGTCGAGGACCCGGTTGACGTAGCGGACGAGATCCTTCTTGTCCTTGTTGACCCCGATGCCATACGGCTCCTTGGTGAGCTGGTCCATCTCAGGTACGAACGCATAGGGGTCCTGCACGACCAGGCCCGCGAGCACGGTGTCGTCGCCGGCGATCGCGTCTACGTTGCCATTCTGGAAAAGGACGAGGCAGGCGGTATGCGTCGCGGCGCCCACGCTAATGACACCCGGCGTTGCCTTCACGGCATCGAGGGACGTGGACCCGTTCGGAGCGCAGACCTTCTTGCCGGACAAGGCGGCCAGCGTGTTCACATCCGATCCCCGCTTCACCAGGATCTTCAGACCGGACCGGTAGTACTCCGAGGAGAAGGCGATGCGCTGCCAGCGGTCGCAGTTCATCGTCATGTTCCGGACCACCAGGTCAACCCGATTGTCCTGCAGCGCCTTCTCTCGCTGTGCCGTGGAGATGACGACGAGCTCGACTTTGGTCTCGTCTCCGAAGATCGCCTTGGCCACGGCGTGGACCATGTCGATGTCGAAGCCCACGATCTCGTTGGTGAGCGGATTGCGAGAGCCAAGAAGCAACGAGTCCGCCGAGACCCCAGCCGTGAGGTAGCCCCTCTCCCGAATGGCCTTGACGGCGCTGTCCGTCCCGGGACCGGTGAGCGACGGAAGAGGGTCGTAGGACTGAGAGGGGTCACCGCAGTCGGGAACCGCCGTCGTCGTCGACGAGGTCGGTGCCGGCGTCGTCGGCGTGCTCGTCGGAACGGTGGTCTCCGCATACACGCTGCTCGTGCAGGCGCCGAGGAGCGCCGCGACGACAACGCCGACGACAGCAACAACCGGGCCGCGCCGAGGCACGCTCACCGGTACTCCTCGATCCGCTGTCCCATGCCCCGAAGCATGAGGACCGCGGCCGCGACGCACATGACGAGCAGCACCCATCCGAGGACGGTCACCCAGGTGACCGGACCGAGCAAGGACTGCTGAGTGGCCTTGCCGAAGTCCGCCAGCCTGGCCGAGATGTCTTCGGTGAACGTGGTGAAGGTGGCGTTCGCGGAGCCGGCCTTGGTGTCGAGTGCTTGGACGACCGCGCCATTCCAATCTCCGCCGTCGTCCGCCTTCCGGATCTCTAGATGCTTGTCCTTGTAGGCATTCCACTCGCTTTGAAGGCGGTTCTGGGTGGCGTTGTCGAGCCCACCGCCCAGCAGGTTCAGGATGTTCGAGGACTGCGTCTGCCAGGCCGCCTCATAGCTCGCACCGGAACCGCGAGCGATGAGAGTCAGGCTTTCGTTCGACTTCGCGTCATAGGCGGCGGTTCGGACGTCGGCGAGCTTCACGGTGAAGGCGAAGTCCGTGGTGCGGACTTGCTGAACCTGGCTTCCGGCGCCGGCAAGGGTGATGACCCCGAGGGCCAGGGCTGCCAGGACGACCAGGGTGCCGACGAACATCGAAGAGTTGATGTAGCGGTGAGTGCGCCGGGCCAGCCAGACCATGACCAGCACCAAGACGACAAGGCTGGCCAGGCCGACGAGGACCAGCGTCACCAGCCGGCTGGCGGCGTCGAACTCTGCGTCAGCGCGGGCCTTGTTGGCGTCGACCAGGCTCTTGACGATCGGCAGCGTGTCGCTCCGCAAGGAGGCGCTGGCATTGCTGAGGTACGTCGCCCCGACCGGCAGGTTCTGGCGGTTGTAGACCCTGGCCTGCTCTACCGTCGTCGCGTATGTCTGCACCTTGCCGTTGAGCTCACCGAGCGCCACGCTGTCCGCGGGTTGGGCCTCGGCGGCCGCGGCGATGCCCTTGGCGACTCGGGCCATGCTCTGGTCGTAGTCGGCGCGCTTCACGGGATCCTCGATGCCCCCCACGAGGAACGAGTTCGTCGCGTCGGCGTCAGCCCGGACCAGGTCCGCATAGATGCCCTGGATGCGGACGACCTGCGCGGTGTTGTGGGCCGCCCGTTCGAGCGCCCCGGCTGACGACCACAGCGACATGGCCCCGACGAGCCCGAATACGGCGGCGACGACCGCCGCGACGAACCCGAGCACCCGCATCCGTCCGGGGGATCCCTCGAGCGCGGATCCGAGGGCGCCGCTCGACCGTGGGAGCCCTGTCGTGACTCGGGCGGGCGCGACCGAGGAGGGGTCCGAGCGGGCGACGACGGGTGGCGCGCTGACGCCGTTGGCCGTCGACGGTGCCGCCGTGGCCCTGCTCATGTCGCCCCTCCAACCGGTTCGTTGCGCTCGTCGTCACCAGGTGCCCCCACCGGGTTACCTTCCGACGTCTGTGAGGCGTCCTCGGGTTCCCGAGCGGGCGCATAACCAGGGTCGACCCCGACCTCGTCAGGGTCGGCCAGCTGCCGGAAGTCCTCGGTTTTGAGTTCGCGCAGCTCTTCGCGGGTGGGGTTCTCGACGTCCTGCAACCGCCACGCGTGGCGGCCGATGGCCTCCTCCAAGAGGTTGCGGGCGAAGCGGCCGTTTCCGAACGCCTGCGTCCGCGCCGTGCCCGCGAGGATGCCGCGGAAGGTCATCTCCGCCTCGCGGCTGATGTCGTAGTCCGCGGCCGAGGCGAGCTTGCGAAGGATGTGGACCAGCTCGTCGTCGGTGTAGTCGTCGAACTCGATGACCGTCTTGAAGCGGCTCGACAGGCCGGGGTTCTGGGCCATGAAGACGACCATCGGCTGGGTGTAGCCGGCCACGATGACGACGAGCTTGTCACGCCCGTCCTCCATCTCCTTGACCAGCGTGTTGATCGACTCCGTGCCGTAGTCGTCGCCGCCGAGCGCGTAGGCCTCGTCGATGAACAGGACCCCGCCGGTGGCCTTCTCGCATACCTCCGCGGTCTTCATCGCGGTCTGCCCGAGGTATCCGGCCACGAGCTCGGAGCGGTCAACCTCGACCAGGTGGCCTTTGTCGAGCAGCCCGAGGGCGTGGTAGATGCCCGAGACCATTCGGGCTACGGTCGTCTTGCCGGTGCCCGGGTTGCCGACGAAGACCAGGTGCCGGGTCACGTCGGGGTTCTTCATGCCGGCGGCCTGGCGCTTCTGCTCGACCTTGAGCATGGCGACCTGCTGGTGGACCTCGCGCTTCACGCGCTGGAGGCCGATCATCGCGTCGAGCTCGGCGAGCAGCTCCTCGACCGTCTTCTCGGGCTCCGCGGGCTGCTCCGGCTCCGCGGGTGCCGCGGCCTGGTCAGTGGTGGCGACGGCCGGCGTATGCGCGTCACTCCCGTCGGAGGGTTGTGGCCCCGGAAGGGGTAACGACCCTCCCGGTTGCCCTCCGAGGGCACCGATGAGGCGCAGCGACTCCTGGATCCGCGGGTCCTGCAGCGGGCTCAGCGACGGGTCGTAGCCGAGACCCCCGGGGACGACCCCCAGGCCCGGTGAGGTGAGCACCTGAGTCGCCCCGAGACGTTGGGCCTGAGCGGCCTGGACGACGTTCTCGGCGACGACCGCGTTGCCACCACCAAGGGTCGCCGCCGCCTCGACCACCTCGGCGAGCGCGTCCGCATACTCGGCCGCTCCGGTGCCGGTGGCACGGAGGTGCGAGACAAGGGTGGTCGGGCTGGCCCGCCACTTGCGGCCGGAGGACGCCGACTCGACGAACGCCATGTTGGCCGCCTTGAGGTTGTCGGGGTCGGCCATGCCGGTGGCCCGGGCCCAGTCCTGCGCGGCGCGGTACATCGGCTGGGCCGCCGAGGCCACGGTCGCGGAGAGGGCGACGCCCTCCCGCCGGGCGTCGTGGGCGTCGACCCCGAGACGCCGCGCCACGGCGGCCAAGTCGTCGAGGGCCTGCCTGAGCTCGGTCATCCGGCCTGCCGTCCCGGCGGCGGCGTCAACGGCGTCGGACCGGACGAGGCGTCCGTCGGCATCGTCGGGAGCGTCGTCGAGTCGATGCGGAGGTCGCCGCCCCCGGCCGCCGAACCGAACTTCTCCTCGAGGAACCGACCGTGGACCACGAGCGCCTCGGCGTCGGCGCGGCATACGGCGTCGAAGACCTTGTCCATGGTGGCGCCGAGGAGGTCGAGCTGGTCGATGAGGATCATCAGCGGGGTCTTGCCGCGGTCGACCGGGCGCGAGTCCGCCCACTGGCGCGGCAGCCGGAGGTAGCCCCCGATCGCGGCCGGCAGGTAGTTGGTCGCCGTGGCCATGACGTTGTACGCCTGCGGGCTGCCGGCGCCGAGGGTGTCGAGCCGGGGAACCGTGTCGCGGACCGTCCGCGCGACTCGGCCGAGGCGGGACTGGACCATGCCTGGGGCCTTGCCGTCACGCGCCTGCTGTTCCACCCGGTCGACGGCCTCGAGAAGGTCCTGGCTCGTGGGCGCGCGGTGTTCGACTTCGGACGCGGCCTGCTGCGCCCTTTTGGCACCGAAGCCGAACCACTCACCGATGCCCATGTGTCCATTGTCCCTGTGTGGCTGCTATGGCGGTCGACGGCTTGGTCAGCGGTTGCTCGTGCTCAGCGGGCGATGTCGAGCGACCCGGCCATGACGTTCGGGTTCTGCCGGTTCGCCCGGTCGAGGTAGGCCTGGGACTTGGCCACCTCGGTTTCGAGCGTGCCGATGGTCGCCGCCATGGCGTCGAGGGCCTGGACCTTGTACGTGTCGATCGCGTCCATCGTCTGGTAGATGTTCGCGAACGCCGCCTGGAGCTGGGGCAGCCCGATCGTCGCCGACGCGGCCTGCTCCTGGATCCGCACCGAGTTGTCGCGGAGCATCTCCGACGTCGACTGAATGAGGTTGCTCGTCGTCGTGTTGAGCGCGGTGATCTGGTCGAGGACCAGCTTCTGGTTGCCGAGAGCCTGCGCGACGATGACCGCGGTCCGCAGCGCCGAGATCGTCGTCGTCGAGGCGCGGTCAACGCCCTTGATCAGCTCGATGTTGTTCTTGATGGTGATGTCGATGGCCAGGTAGTTCTGGATCGACACCGCGAGCTGGGTGAGCAGGTCCTGGTGCTTCTGGCGCACGTAGAAGAGCACGTCCTGCTTGAGGGCGGTGGCCTTCTCCTGGTCGGTGGCCTCGAGGGTGGCGATCTCGGCGGTGAGCTTCGCGTCGAGGCGTTCGGCGATGTAGACGTACTGGTTGAGCCGGCCCATGGAGTCCCAGAGGTTCTGCTTCTCCATGTTGAGCGCGATGTTGTCCTTCTGGAGCTCGTCCTGACCGTCGCGCAGCGAGTGAAGGATGCCGTCGAGGTGGCTCTGCGCCGACTGGTACTTGCGGAAGTAGTCGGTGATCCGGTCGCCGAACGGGATCATCCCGAGGACCTTCTTGGCGCCGTGCGCCTGGCTCGGGTCGAGGTCCTCGACGGTGCGGCGCAGGTCGAGGAGCGTCTTACCGACCTTGCCGCCCTCGCTGAGGCCGCCTTCGGTCATGGCCTTGACCGGCGTCCTGAGCAGGCGGTTTGAGGACTCCGCGGCGCGCCGGATGTCGTCGTCGCCCATGGTCCGCACGTCGGCGGCCTTGGCGTCGAAGGTGGGCGACTTGCTCTGGGCGGTCAGCAGCGCCGACATGTAGCTGTCGACCTTGGCATCGAGGCCCGGGATCGCCGCGGCCGGGACCTGAGGCGCCATCTTCGGCGCCGCTGTCTCGTTCACCGTGCCCACCGGCGCCGGCGCCTCGAGGGTGAGCACCGACGACGTGCTCGCCGGGGGGGTCAACGGCTGGACGGCCTCGGCGGCGGGCGGCGGTGCGGCGGCAGCGCCGGAGGAAGGCTGGTCCGACATGTGCTGGTCTCCCCTCGGTGGGCTGGAACACGGGTATGCCCGCACGCGCGGCTCCTGGCCGGGCTGGCATACCCCCGCAGTTGCAGACGAACTGACAATCTACGCGGTTCCCGAAGTCCGCCGTGGTCCGGTTCTGCCCTGAGCTCACCCTGGGCCGCCGGCCGACCCCTCGGGTGGGTCATATCGACTTGCCGCCGGTCGGGGTGACCGCGAAGAACCCGCCCTTGCACTGACCGGCGATGTCGCCCGGCTTGGTGTCGCCGACGAACCGGTAGAGCGGCCAGCCGGCGAGGGTGACCTGCCCGGTTGTATCTGTCGCGTTTCTCGTGCGCTCTTGAGGACCTGCACGTTGGCCTTGTCGGGTCGATATGGGACGTGGCCGGTGTGACCCGGGGGCTCAGCCGGTCGGTCGATGCGGTCACGTCGAAAGGAGCAGTTCCGGCGAGTCCAGCCCCCGCGAAGGCGGGGTGAGTGCAAGGTTGAACAGGGTTCTTGTTGGCGGTTCGGCGGCAGGGAGGGGCCATGTCCGGGTCTTCGGCGGAGGAGGGTGCGGCCCTCGTTGAAGCGTGCACGGCCGCGGCGGTACATCGGCGGGATCACCACCATCCGATTACGACGTCGTGTCACCCGCATGTCGTCGAGGTAGTTCATCTCGGTCACCGTGCCGTAGTGGTGTGCCACGACTGCGAGTCCGATTCCGGATTCCTCCCGGAGCGCGAAGCAGACGCGGTCGCGGCGGCCCACCGGGGTCGTACTGTCGGCGCCGGGAGCCCCGCACTGGGTCCGGCGGCTTGACCATGGCCTCCTGTTACCCGTCAGCTGTTGTTGTCCGCAGCCGAGCATTCGTTCACGTGTCAGAGGGTTCACCGGTCGGGAAGGGTCGGCGACCTTGTTGCGGGGGACCTGATGTCGACAATGGGCAGCCGGAGGGAGCCCGGAGCGGTCTCCGGGACGCTCGGGTGCAGTGGCTGGACAGGTTGGACGCGCTGGTATGTCGACCCCAGCCGCGGCCTCGGGTCCCTCTGGCCCTTGTTGGGCCAGAACGCCATTGCTCGCTCCGCCTGGGCGGCGATCGTCAGAGACGGGTTGACGCCCAGGTTTGCCGAGATGGTCGACCCGTCCACGACGTGCAGGCCGTCGTACCCGTAGAGCCGTTGGTAGGGGTCGACCACACCGGTCTTGGGTGAGTTCCCGATGGTGCAGCCGCCGATGAAGTGGGCCGTCATCGGGACGTTGAACGGCTCGCCGATGGTGCCGCCGGCAAACCCCTTCCCCGACTCGTTCGACATCGCCTTCGCCATCAGGCGGGCGCCGTGGTTGGCGGCCGGGATCCACACCGGGTTCGGCTCGCCGTGACCTTGCCGGGAGGACAGTCGCCATCCGAACGGCGTCTTCTTGGGGAAGACGGTGATCGAGTTGTCGAGCGCCTGCATGACCAGCAGCACGACCATCCGCTCGGACCAGTGTCTGACGTCGTAGAGCCCCGGCAGGTTGGAGCGCTGCTTCCACATCTCCCTCAGCCATCGCTTCTTGCGGTCCGGTCCACCGTCGGTGAGCACGGTCTGCAGCAGCGACATGGAGTTCGAGCCCTTGCCGTAGCGAACGGGCTCGAAGTGAGTGCTCTCGTCGGGGTGGATCGAGGAGGTGATCGCGACCCCGTGGGAGTAGTCGATGCTCAGGTCTGGCGCGATCGCGCCCAGAATCGCCTCGGAGTTGGTGCGGGTCAGGTCCCCTAGGCGGTCGGAGATCGCCGGCAGGTCGCCGGTGGTCTTGAGCTTGTGCAGCAGCTTCTGGGTGCCGATCGCGGCCGCGCTGAACACGATCTGGTCGGCGGTGAACACTCTGGTCGCCGACCAACGGCGCAGCTTGGCCCTGGTCCACCGGGCATGCACCTCAAAGCCGCCGCCGACCCGCGGGACAACCCGCGTCACCGTGGTGAGCGGATGCACCCGGGCGCCGTTCTGCTCGGCGAGGTAGAGGTAGTTCTTGACCAAGGTGTTTTTCGCGTTGTGGCGGCAGCCAACCATGCACTCGCCGCATTGGATGCACGTGTTTCGGGTCGGTCCGACGCCGCCGAAGTACGGGTCGGCTACGGCCGTGCCGGGCGCCAGTCCCTCCTGCCCGAAGAAGACGCCGACCGGCGCCTGCTGGTAGGAGTCGGCGACGCCCATGTCCTCGGCGACCTGCTGCATCACCCGGTCAGCGGGCGTGACGAACGGGTTCTCGACCACACCCAGCATCCGCTTCGCCTGCTCGAAGTACGGCGCCAGCTCGGCCTTCCAGTCGGTGATGTCCGCCCAGGACGGATCGCGGTAGAACGGGTCGAGCGGGTCGTACAACGTGTTGGCGTAGACCAGCGAGCCACCGCCTACGCCCGCCCCGGCGAGGATGAGGCAGTCCCTGACCATCTCGATCCGCTGGATTCCGTAGCAGCCGAGCGCCGGTTTGAAGAGAAAGCGCTTCAAGTCCCACGACGTCTCGGCGAAGTCACTGTCCGCTAGACGTGCGCCGGCCTCCAGGACTCCGACCTTGTAGCCCTTCTCGGTCAGCCGCAGTGCAGTGACCGAGCCGCCGAACCCAGATCCGATAACCAGAACGTCGTAATCGGTTGCGGTCATACCGGCCCAGGTTCCTCAGCAGCGGCCGGCCACTGGCGGTTTCATGGCTGCGGTCTCATCCGTCTCCCAATCAAGGAAATCCTTCGCCTCAACGGTAGCTCGAAGCTGGGGTCGGTCGGACGCCGGCAGATGAGCGACCAGGCGCGCCAGCGGCAGACCCGGGCGGAAGGATGGGGAAGTCGCCGCCACCGAACCACTCCATGGGGTGCGGATCTGCCGCCCTTGGGAACTCGCCGTACGGTCTGCACCATGTACCACTACGTCGCACTCCTCCGCGGGATTGCGCCGAGCGGCAAGAACATGACGAATGACAAGCTGCGCGGGGTGTTCGAGGCGCTCGGGTTCGCGAACGCGAGATCGGTACTGGCCAGCGGCAACATCACGTTCCGCACCACGGACCCGGACGTTCCGTCGCTCGAGCAACGGATCGAGCGGGAGCTCGCCCGCCATCTCGGCATCGCGAGCCGAACAATCATCCGCGAACACTTCGAGCTGCGGGGGCTGCTGGACAGTGAGCCCTTTCCTGGTTTGACGCATGGCCGCGGCGTCTACCTGACCGCGACCTTCTTCAAGGACGCTGCGACGGCCCCGAACCTCCTGCCGCAGCAACCGGATCGGCTCACACGAGTCGTCCGGTACGACCGGTTGGCTCGAGCCGTCCTGGCTATCACGGACACCAGCGATCGAGGCGACGCGCCAAGCTTCATGTCCTGGTTGGAGAAGACCTACGGCAAGGACATGACCACGCGCAGCTGGCTCACGGTGCAGCGAGTCGTGAAGAAGCTCGAGGGCTGATACGCGGAATCCGCGAAGCGGCCGACCCGGCAGGGTGCGGTGTGACGGGCATCGCCCTGTGCGCCTGGCATCAGCGACCGCGGCTGCTTCGGTGATGGTTTCTCCTCAGGCCTCCAGCTTCGAGATCAATCCACGGAGCCGATGCTGGTGGACGTCGGCTGCCGGAATTGCGCCCGCACGGGTGATCGTCGTCCCCTTGGCGGGTTTCAGGGTGGACGCCAGGGTGCTGGAGAGGAGCACGGGGCGCATCTTGCTCGGGTCGCCGAAAACCTTGCCTTGGAGGACCGAGACGGATTTGAGGTAGTCAGCATAGGAATCGACGTCGAATGACTGCCAGTTCGGCAACGTATCCGACAAATCACCGGTATACCCGTAGAGGAGCAACTGGGCGCTGGCCGAGACGACGCCCAGTTGAGCCTTGGCAGCGACGACGGGCAGCGTCAGATCGCCATCCAACTGGTTGTCGTAGATCTCCAGGAGAACTCGTATCGCGACCCCGTAGCGGTACGTGTGCCTTTTGTGGACGACGTCCCGATATCGGGTGAGACCGTAGAGCATCACTTCCAGTTTGTCGTCGGTCGACATCGTCGTCACGGGGAATCCAAGTTTCGCAGCAAAACTCGCTTCAAGCTGGTAACTCTCTTGTTGCAGGTTTGCCAGCGAGCTTCCATCCTGCGGAATTTGGTCCTGGTCCGGTCCGCCAACACTGTCCTCGCCGTTGGGCGCCGCCGCTGCGGTCAGCCCGGCGGCTGACATGCTAACTGGCATCAGACCCGTCGTTGAGACCGACGAGGACTCCGGCCCCGCCGGCGTAGTGGTGGTCGTCGTGCTTGTCATTCGTGGCTTCCCTCCTGGAAGTGGGGTTCGAAGCAAGCCGATAAAAATGGCGAAGGTAGAAATCACTGTACGTGTGGCTAAGGCGCGTCCGGGTGCGTCAGCGAGATGGCTTGTTCAACGTCCCCCGATGCATGTCCTGAACGCGGTGCATCGGTGCCGCCGCAGTGGTGACGGTTGAAGCCGATCGGGACAACACGCGGCCGTCAACGGCCCTACAGCGGCGATTTCCGCCGCCGACGACCGTCGAGGCGGGATGGCCAACTCATGACGGCAG
>DATLPT010000110.1:0-8015 GCA_035535635.1 Lapillicoccus sp.
TGCACCATGCCCGGGCAGATCTCGACGACCCGGATCCGCTCACCGTTGAGCTCCAGGCGCAGGGTTTCGGCCAGTGCGCGCTCGGCGTGCTTGGCCGCCGTGTAGCCCGCGCCGCCCGGGTAGACGACCTCGGCGGCGAGCGAGGTCACGACCACCAGCGTGCCCCGAGGCGACCGGCGCAGGGCAGGAAGCAAGGCCTGGGTGACCTGAAGGGTGCCGACGACGTTGCTGTCGAACATGTCCCGCCACTCGGCGGGGTCGCCATGCTCGACCGGATCGGTCCCTAGCGCACCGCCGGCATTGTTGATCAGCACGTCGCAGTCGCCGATGTCCTCGGCGGCCGCTCTGACGCTCACCGGGTCGGTGACGTCCATAGCTACGCCGCGAGCGTGGTCGCCCAGGGCCTCGACGACGGCGTCGAGTCGCTCACGGCGTCGCCCCGTGACCACGACGTCGAAGCCCTCCGCGTGCAGCCGTCTGGCTGTGGCGGCGCCGATTCCGGATCCGCCACCAGTGACGACCGCAACGGGTCTGGTCGGGTCACTCGGCATCGGCGCCTCCGCTGTCGACCAAAGCGACGGCCCGGTCCAGGTCCGCCGGCGTGGTGATCTTGTGCGCGAGCGGATCACCAGGGATCACCAGCACCGGCTGCCCGAGCGCCTCGACGAGCGCCGCGTCGTCAGTCACCGGCCCCGATCTCGTTGCGGCGTGGGCGCGTTCGAGCACGTCCCGGCGGAACCCCTGTGGGGTCTGGATGGCCCGGAGGGCGGCCCGCGGCGGAGTCGCCACCACGGTGCCTGCCTCGTCGACCTGCTTGATGGTGTCGACAACCGGTAGCCCCGGCACGACGGCTGGTGCGCCGTCGGCGACCGCGGCGGCCACCGCGGCGAACAACGACGACGGCGTCATGGCTCGGGCGGCGTCGTGGACTAGGACGACGTCCAGCTCGGCGGGAAGCACGGCCAGTCCGGCCGCCACCGAGTCATGGCGCTCGATCCCGCCGGCTATCACCCGAACCGGGGCGTCCGGATACCCGGCGGTCTCCCGCTCGGCCTCGGCGAGGTGCGATGAGGGCGCCACGACGACGACGCACCTGACGCCGGGACACCCGAGCGCCGCCTGCACCGACCAGGCCAGCAGGGACCGGCCGGACAGCGGAACGAACGCCTTGGGCACGCCGGCGCCGTAGCGCGCCCCGGCCCCGGCCGCGACGACGACCACCCCGACCCGGGGCTCGGCCATGGCGGTGGGACGCGAGCGGGGTTAGGAGGCCAGAACCTCGTTGAGGATGGCCTCGGCCTTGTCCTCGTTGGTCTTCTCGGCGAGGGCCAGCTCGGAGACGAGGATCTGGCGGGCCTTGGCGAGCATCCGCTTCTCGCCGGCGCTGAGCCCACGGTCCTTGTCACGACGCCAGAGGTCGCGAACCACCTCGGCAACCTTCATGACGTCGCCAGAGGCCAGCTTCTCGACATTGGCCTTGTAGCGGCGCGACCAGTTGGTCGGCTCCTCGGTATGCGGGGCTCGAAGCACCTCGAACACCCGGTCGAGCCCGTCCTGACTGACGACGTCGCGGACGCCGACGAGGTCACAGTTCTCGGCGGGGACCTGGATGGTCAGATCGCCTTGGGCGACCTTGAGGGTGAGGTAGATCTTGTCCTCTCCCTTGATCGTGCGGGTGGTGATGTCTTCGATCAGTGCCGCCCCGTGGTGGGGGTACACGACCATTTCGCCGACCTTGAAAACCATGTGCTGTTTTCCCCTTTCGCGACGACCAGAATACCACGCGAGCACCGACACCCACGACTTGAAAGCGCTCGTTTGCGCAGGTCAGAGGCCTGCAACCGGCGCGTCGGACGGCGGTCAGGCTCTTGACAAACCGGCCCTGCGCGTGCAACGCGCGCGGAAAACGGCGGGTCTGCGGAGGCCCACAGAGCGCCCTCGTTCAGGGGTGTCTCAGCCCGGTCGCGTCGCCTCTCGCCCGGGGCATGCTGCCGCTAGGCTGACCGCCGTGCCTCGGCCCGCGACCATCACGCTGCGCGTCAGTCCCGTCACCTCATGGCTCCGGCATCCCGGTCGCCGGACCGCCGCGGTCCTCGCCGCGGCGGCGCTCGGCGCGACGGTGCTCGCCGCGTGTTCGACCCAGTCGCAGGCGCAGACGAACGTGCCGTACCAGCCGGCCGACGGGATCAACGTCAATCTCGGCTCCCTCGACGCTCGCGGCCTGCTGCTGGTGTCCGCGGCCAAGGGCGCCGCCGGCGTGATGGTCGGCTCGCTCATCAATAACGGGGCTGAGCCCGTGACCGTCACCTTCCTCACCGCGGAGCAGGCCCAGTCAAACGCCACGGGTGGGCCCAGCATGGACGTCAAGGCCTACTCGCAGACGGCGATCAGCGGTGTCCAGCTGGCCAGCGTGCCGGCCGCGCCCGGCGACCTCACCACCGTCGTGCTGCAGAGCATCAAGGCCGGCCAGGTCTTCGCCAACGTGCCGGTCCTCCTCCCCGACGGCTACTACTCCTCGGTGACGGCCACGGCGGTGCCCACCACCGCCACGACCACGGCGACGACCGGGAGCACCGCGACCGCCACCGTAACGACGACGGTCACCGGGTCGGCGACGACTGCGGCGCCCACCACGACGACGACGACCGGCGGCTGACCCGCATACCGGTATGCGGGTGAGGTTGCCTAGGCGGCCTCGAACTTGTACCCGAGACCCCGCACGGTGACGATGTGGCGCGGGTTGGCCGGATCCGGCTCGATCTTGGCCCGGAGCCGCTTGATATGGACGTCCAGCGTCTTGGTGTCGCCGACGTAGTCGCTGCCCCACACCCGGTCCATGAGCTGGATGCGGGTGAGCACGCGGCCCGCGTTCCGTAGCAGCATCTCCAGCAGCTCGAACTCCTTGAGCGGCAACGGTGTCGAGACTCCACCCACCGTGACCGTGTGTCGCTCGACGTCCATCCGGACCGGGCCGGCTTCGAGGGTCGGCGAGAGGAGCTCCTCCGGTTCGGCGAGCCGGCGCAGCAGCGCCTTGACGCGGGCCAGCAGCTCGCGCGAGGAGTACGGCTTCGTGACGTAGTCGTCCGCACCGATCTCCAGCCCGACGACCTTGTCGATCTCGCTGTCCTTGGCGGTCAGCATGATCACCGGGACCGAGCTGCGCTGCCGCAGCCGGCGGCAGACGTCCACCCCGGAGAGTCCGGGCAGCATGAGGTCGAGGAGCACGAGGTCGGCGCCGTTGCTGTCGAACTGCGCCAGGGCGGCGGGTCCGGTCGCGGCGACGACGACGTCGTACCCCTCGCGCCGCAGGAGGTAGGAGAGCGGGTCGGAGTACGACTCCTCGTCCTCGACCACGAGGATGCGGCTCACGGTGTTCGGCTCATCTGCGGCGGGGCTCCTGCCGGTCGGACGTCATCGGGCGCGCGCGACACTGAGGGTGTCGTCGGTCTGGCGCGAGTCGGCGTCCCGCATCCGACCGACGGTCATGGCCGGGAGGCGGAGGGTGAATGTCGATCCCCGACCCGGCTCCGACCAGACGGAGACCTCGCCACCGTGGTTCGCGGCGACGTGCTTGACGATCGACAGGCCCAGGCCGGTGCCACCCGTCGATCGCGACCGGGCCGAGTCGACCCGGTAGAACCGCTCGAAGATCCGCTGCTGGTCGGCGGGGGCGATCCCCTGCCCCTGATCCGTCACCGCGAGCTCGACGAGGTCGCCGGCGGCTGCGCGCACGGCCACGACGACCTGGGTGTGCGGGTCGGAGTAGGCGACGGCGTTGCCGATGAGATTGCGGATCGCCGTCACGAGGAGCTCGTGGTCGCCCCAGACCGCGCAGTCGCCGCTCGAGACGAGAGCGACCTCGATATCCCTGTCCTCCGCCGCCAGCCGGGACCGGTCCACGGCCTCCCGGGCCGCATGCGCCAGGTCCACCGGATGCGGCTGGCTGAGTGACGCGGCGACCTGCAGCCGCGAGAGGTCGACGATCTCCTGGACCAGCCGGGTCAGCCGGGTCGACTCGACCTGCATCCGCCGGGCGAACCGGGCCACCGCCTCGGGGTCGTTGTGGGCGTCGAGGACGGCCTCGGCCAGCAGGGCCAGCCCACCAACCGGTGTCTTCAGCTCGTGGCTGACGTTGGCGACGAAGTCGCGTCGGATCGCCTCCAGACGACGCGCCTGGCTACGGTCGTCGACAAGCAGCAGCACATGCGAGGAGCCGAGTGGGGCGACGCGGGCGCCCACGACGAGGCCGGGCCGCCCAGCCGGACCCTTAGGCAGTTCCAGTTCCACCTCGCGGATGACGCCGTCGCGCCGGACCTGACGGGCCAGCGCGAGGAGCTCGGGTTGGGTGAGGTCCTGGCCGCGGACGAGCCCGTTCGCGACCGCGGCGGGCGAGTTGTTGACGACGGCGTCAGCGGAGTCGAGGAGGATTCCGCTGGACCTCAGGACGGCGAGAACGTCGGCGACACCCTCAGGGATGGCGGCCCGATCCTCGTCAGCGGCCGGCACCCGGCGCTGCTGCCGCTCGGAAAGGCGCACCGCATACACCGCCAGCGCCGACAGGGCGATCCCGCCGATCGCCCCGAGTGTGGCGGCCGTTGTCACGTCCACACCGTCAAGGGTAGGTGCTCGTCGGCTCCGCCCGGACCGACGGCTGCCGGGCGCCGCAGGGCGTCGGACAATGTTCACCCGGCTGGCCACAACCGTTCATCCGGCCGTGCGAACCTCGCGCTGGCTTGGGACCGGACCAAACCTGAGAACGACGACAAGGACTTCAGCCGTATGCGTAACGCGTTCCACGACGACCTCGAGAAGATCACCGACCAGCTCGTGGAGATGACCCGACTGGCCGGGTCGGCGGTCGCCCGCGCCACGACCGCGCTCCTCGACGCGGACATCCACCTGGCGGAGAGCGTCATCGCGGCCGACGACGAGCTCGACGCGATCCGCGTCGAGCTCGACGCTCTCTCGATCGACCTCCTGTCCCGTCAGCAGCCGGTGGCCACCGACCTGCGGGTCGTCGTCACGTCCATGCGGATGAGCTCCGATCTCGAGCGCATGGGTGACCTGGCCCGTCACATCGCCAAGGTCGCGCGGCTCCGGTATCCGGCGAGCGCCGTTCCCCCAGCGCTCGTCGCGCACATCCTCCAGATGGGCCAGGTCGCCGAGCGCATTGTGGCTAAGGCCGGTTCGGTCATCGCCTCCAAGGACACCGGCGCGGCGCTCAGCCTGGAGCGCGAGGACGACGCCATGGACGAGCTGCACCGGCAGCTGTTCGAGACGATCCTGCGCGACTCCGGCGAGGGTGCCCCGGACGTTCCTCGCGAGACGCTCGTCGACCTCACCCTGCTGGGCCGGTACTACGAACGGTTCGCCGACCATGCGGTCTCGGTCGCCCAGCGGGTGGTCTACCTCGTCACCGGGGAGTACCGCAGCGAGCTGGACCTGCCAGAGCTCGACCACGAGGAGCAGGAGGACTCGCGGGTCGCGCTCTGAGCTCGAAATGGCGGTCAAGGGGCTGGTCAGCACCCAGAACCCGACGAGTGCCGCGGCGAGGGCCAGCGGTAGTACCCGCGCATCATCGGCTCTGGGGCGCGGAGGACCGCAGAGACCAGTTCGGCCGCGTCGAGCAGCCGCGGGTTCAGCACCGCGGGGGAGTCGAGGAGGCTTGGCGGTAGCGAACCTGGACCGCGGCGCGGGAGCCGCGCGTAGATCCGCCGGGCCCGCGACCGTGAGCAGGTGGAGGCCGTCCTCGCAGGGTGCCGACATGAACGCCGAGCGCTCGTGCATGTCCAAGCGGATCCAGTCGGACGCCGGGAGGCCGCGCCAGTATCCGAGCAGCATGGCCACCTCGCCCTGGCGCTCCTCGACCCGACCAAGGCCCAGGTGGTGCGCGACGCTCGAGTGCTGCCCATCCGCCCCGAGGACCCACCGCGACCGGAGCCGGCGCCCGTCGTCGAGGACGACGCCGCCTACCGGGTCGTCCTCGGTCCCGGCACCGACCAGCCCGGTGAGCTTGTGGCCCAGGACCATCGTCGCACCGGCCTCTTCCGCAAGGTCGACGAGCACGGAGTCGAGACTGATCCGGCGCACCGACAGGGCACGAGTGTGCCCGCCGACCGGCGTGAAGGACCCCGCGATTTCGTGACCCAGTACGCGCCATGAGTAGCGGGCGGGAGCATGGTCGAGTCGCTTGGCGAGGAGCTTCAGGGCGCCAAGCTCGTCGAGCCGCGCCAACCCGTGCGGGGAAGACCTCGTTGACCCCGACGGCGATGGCCGCGATCTTGTTGTAGTCCCCGGAGCTCCACATCTGCTGCTGCTTGGCGCGCAGCGCGGTCAGGACCTGGGTGTCGTCGATCTGGGTGCTCATGAGGGTTTCCCTTCGCTGAGGTGACTCGGCCATGCGTTTCGATAGCCGATCACCGACCAGCGTCGGGCCACGCCGTTGAGGCGCCGTTGAGGTCGCTGCCCCTCGGTCGTTGAGGCCTCAGCGGCCCTGGTTCGCCACCGCCGCCGCCGCTTCGGCCGCCGCCTCCGGGTCGAGGTACCGGCCACCGGGAGTGATCGGCTGGAAGTCGTCGTCGAGCTCGTAGACCAGCGGCATGCCGGTCGGGATGTTCAGCGCCGCGATGTCGTCGTCGCTGATCCCGTCGAGGTGCTTTACCAATGCGCGCAGCGAATTGCCATGCGCGGCAACCAGAACCATCTTGCCGTCGCGCAGGTCGGTCCGGATCTCGTTCTCCCAGTATGGGATCATCCGCGCGACGACGTCCTTCAGGCACTCGGTCTGCGGCATGTCGGCGCCAAGATCGGCGTACCTCGGGTCGCCCGCCTGTGAGTTGGGGTTGTCGGAGTCGATCGGCGGTGGCGGCACGTCGTAGGAACGGCGCCAGAGCATGAACTGCTCCTCGCCGAACTTCGCCATCGTCTGTTTCTTGTCCTTGCCCTGCAGGTCGCCGTAGTGACGCTCGTTGAGCCGCCAGTGACGGCGCACTGGGATCCAGTGACGGTCGGCGGTGTCGAGGGCGAGATTCGCGGTGTTGATGGCCCGGCGCAAGACCGAGGTATGGACGACATCCGGAAGCAGCCCTTCTACGACGAGCAGCTCGCCGCCCCGCACCGCCTCGTCCCGTCCCTTGTCCGACAGGTCCACGTCCACCCAGCCGGTGAACAGGTTCTTGGCGTTCCAGACGCTCTCACCGTGACGGAGCAGGACGAGGGTGTACGTCATGCGCCCACCCTATTGGCCGGGTTGATCCTCCAGGAGATGCCGGAAGGCGTCGAGGTTGCGGGTCGACTCGCCCCGGGAGATGCGCCAGGCCCACTCCTTGCGCATCGACGTGAGAAAGCCGAGGACGAGCAGGTCGTTGAACGGCGAGTCGGCGGCGTCGAGGACGACGCCGAGGAGCTGGTCCAGGTATGCGGCGTCCACGGCGGTCGTGGGTACCTCGCCCTTGACGTAGACGTCCCCCGAGGTGTCGATCGCGTAGGCGAGGCCAGGCATCCGGAGGTTGTGGCGCAGCAGGTAGCGGTAGAACGCCTCGTGGTTCTCGTCGGGGTTGCGCACGACGAACGCCGACACCGACGTGGCCTTGTCGCCGACGAGGAGTGACGCGACGGTCCGCAGCTTCTTCTCGCCGGGCAGCGTGACGACGAACTCGCCGGCCCGTCCGCCGAGCTCCCACTCGATGCCGGCGTCCTCCAGGTATGCGCGAACGGTCGCCTCCGCCTGCGCTGTCGTGCGCCCGGCCGGGTCGTCCGTCACGGGATCAGCGCCGGCGGCGCTTGGACCAACGCGGCGAGCGGGTCCAGGGGTGTGGGCGTACGGACCCGGCGGGCTTCCGCATACACCTCGAGCAGGTGGTCGGTGGTCGCTCCCCAGCCGAAGCTCTGCGCGTGGACCGAGGCTCGCCGGCCGAGATCCCGGCGCCGGTCGGGGTCGACCAGGAGGGACTCGACGGCGTCGGTCCACGTGCCGAGGTCGTGTCCCTCGACGAGGATGCCGGTGTCGCCGACCG
>DATLPT010000111.1:0-6307 GCA_035535635.1 Lapillicoccus sp.
GACGACCGCTACGGCGACGGCGACGAACACGGCGCGGACGCCGCCGACGCTGTCCCGGAGGACGCCGTACCCCGCACCGGCGTACGCCGGGTCCGACAACGGGTCGAAGGTGCGGTAGAAGCCGACGAGCATCCCGATGTCGAGCGCCTTGAGGAGGAGGAGGAGCGCGATCGCCACTCCCGCGAGCGCCGCGACGATCGTGCGGACCCTCGCCGAGAGAAGCAAAGCGACGACGACGAGGGCGAGGAGCTCGACAGGGATCCTGGCGAACGCCCAGCCGGACAGCTCCTCCGGCCGGTTGGGCAGATCCAGGGCGATCCAGAGGGCGACCACCGCAAGCGCGGACACGAGTGCGCCGAGAAGGCGTCGCCCGGTCCGGCGGCTTGGCTCGTCGGGCGCTGCGGGTGGTTCAGCCGGCCGAGTCAGGGCGTCGGTGTCAGCCACCTGTCGTCCGGGCGAGCTGGACGACGGGCGGGACTGCCGAGGCCCGTCGGTATGAGGTCAGTGCGTGGTGACGCCGCGACAGCCAGACCACGTCACGCCCGAACGACTCGGCCAGCAGGCCCAGCGCGCCGAGGAGCAACGCCGAGGCCGCGACGGTCGGAACCAGACCGGACACCACGAACGCCAGGGTGACGCCCTGGACGCCCGCCACCACCTTGCGCCAGTAGCGCCGCCGAACCGGCACCTGGAGCCACGGCCACACTCCCTCGGCGAGGAGCAGCGCGTACCGGGCGAGGCCGATCGCCAGCACCCACCAGCCGACGACGGGCCCGGCGGCGATGCTGAGGACGAGGATGAGGAAGGCGTCGGTTTCCATGTCGAAGCGCGCACCAAGCGCGGTGACGGACCCGGTGCGGCGGGCGACGCGGCCGTCCACCAGGTCGAGCGCCAGCGCGACGGCAGCCAGTGTCACCAGCAGCGCCCGCTGGTCCAGGCCGACGAACGAGGCCGCCACGAGCGCCGCCACCGCCTGGCCGAGCGTGGCCCGGACCAGCGTCACGACGTTGGCCGGGCCGAACCGGGTGGTCCCGGTGCGGTGCAGGCCCACGGCCAGCAATGCGGCGCCGGTCGTCGCGGCGACCAGTCCGGCCGTCCACCCGACGGCGCCGAGCCCGACGGCGCCCTGAACGACGGTCAGGAGGGCCACCAGCAGGACGACGCCGGTGACCGGTGCGCGCTGAACCGTCCCCACGGGACCTCCGTCTGTAGGAGTACACAGGATGCAACGGGTCCCCGGATATCCCCAGACCCCTGCCCACAAGGACGCACAGAGAGGTCTGGCGGTTCACCGGTGGGGTGGCTTTCCGGGGACGTGCACGTCAGAGGAGGGACGTACGGTCGTTCTGAGACAAGGAGGACACGACATTCGTGACGCGTGAGTCGGTCGCGTTCTGGATCCGGGCTCCCGGCGTCGGGGAGCTGCGGAGAGCGACAGTTCCGGTGGTGCACGACGGCGAGGTGCTCGTGCGCGCCCTGCGATCGGGCGTGAGCCGTGGCACGGAGACCCTGGTGTTCCGGGGTGAGGTGCCGCCGGCCGAGTATGCGCGGATGCGGGCGCCGTTCCAGGAGGGCGACTTCCCGGGGCCGGTCAAGTACGGCTACCTCAACGTCGGAGTCGTCGAGCAGGGGCCGCCAGACCTCGTGGGCCGGGTGGTCTTCTGTCTCTACCCGCACCAGTCCTGGTACGTCGTGCCGGCCTCGTCGGTCGTGCCGGTTCCCGACGACGTTCCACCTCAACGGGCGGTGCTGGCGGGAACGGTCGAGACCGCGGTCAACGCGCTGTGGGACGCACCACCGCTGCTCGGCGACCGGGTGACCGTCGTCGGGGCCGGCATGGTCGGCTGCTCGGTGGCGCGAGTCGCGGCGGGCATGCCTGGGACCCGCGTGACGCTCGTCGACGTGGACCCGTCGCGAGCGGCCGTGGCCGAGGCGCTCGGGGTCGGGTTCGCCGGTCCCGACACCGCCGAGCCGGACCAGGACCTCGTCGTCCACACGACCGCCACGTCGTCGGGGCTGGAGACCAGCCTGGCCCTGTTGGCGCCTGACACGTCGGTCCTCGACCTCAGCTGGTACGGCGACCGTGAGGTGCACCTGTCCCTGGGGAGCCGGTTCCACTCCGCGCGCCTCGGGATCCGCGCGAGCCAGGTGGGCACCCTCGCGCCGGCCCGCGCCGGCCGCCGGACGTATCTCGACCGGCTGCAGCTGGCTCTCCACCTCCTGCGCGACCCCGCGTTCGACGCGCTCCTGACCGGGACATCGACTCTGGCGGCGCTGCCGGGCATCATGGCCCGCCTCGCCGACGGCGACAGCCGTACCCTGTGCCACACCGTGACCTACGAGGAGGACTGAACGTGTATGCGGTCACGGTCGCCGACCACATGATGGTCGCGCACAGCCTGCGGGGTGAGGCGTTCGGGCCGGCGCAGTCGCTCCACGGTGCGACGTACGTCGTCGAAGCCACGTTCCGCCGCGACGAGCTCGACCCGGACGGGATCGTCGTCGACATCGGCCTGGCGGCCACCGCCCTGCACGAGGTCGTGGGGGCGCTCACCTACCGGAACCTCGACGACGTGCCGGGCTTCGCCGGCGTCAACACCACGACCGAGGTGCTCGCCCGGCATGTCGCCGACGAGCTCGCCAGGCGAGTGGCGGACGGGACGCTGGGTCCGCACGCCGGCGGCATCACGGCGATCGCGGTCACCCTGCGCGAGAACCCGCTCGCCTGGGCCTCCTTTGAGCGGGCGCCATGAGGCCCACCGTCCACATCGTCATGCCGGCGGGAGTCCGCGACCTTGCGCGGCCGAGCGGCGGCAACGTCTACGACGTGCGGGTATGCGCCGGGCTGGCCGCGTGCGGCTGGGCGGTTCGCGAGCATGAGATCGCCGGAGACTGGCCGTGGCCCAACGCCGCAGCTCTTAAGCGGGTCGCCCACGTCGTGCGGTCGGTCCCGGACGGCGAGCTCGTCCTCGTGGACGGGCTCGTCGGTTCGACCGCTCCGGAAACGCTTGTCGGTCATGCGAACCGGCTGCGACTGGGTGTGTTGGTGCACATGCCTCTAGGTCATGCGTTCGCGTCGTCGCCGTCCGCGGCCCGCGCCGAATCGCTGGTGCTCGCCGCGGCCGACGTCGTGGTCGTGACCAGCGAGTGGACGCGGGACTGGCTGCTCCACGCATACCGGCTCGACCCCGTTCGGCTGGCGGTGGCCGTACCCGGCGCGGACCCCGCACCGTTGGCGCCGGGGTCGGACGTCGGGAACCGGCTGCTGGCCGTCGGCCCCATTTCGCGCGGAAAAGGCCACGACGCGCTGGTCGCGGCGCTGCGCCGGCTCGAAGATCTCGACTGGGAGCTTGAGTGCGTCGGATCGCTGACTGTCGACCGAGAGACCGCGAGGGACGTCGAACGATGGGCGGCGGCCGCTGGTGGGCGGGTCCGCGTCACCGGACCGCTCGTCGGGCGGGCCCTCGAGGCGGCGTACGCGTCGGCCGACCTCCTCGTCCACCCCTCGCGGTCGGAGACGTACGGAATGGTGCTGACCGAGGCGCTCGTCCGCGGCATCCCCGTGCTGGCCACGAGAGTCGGCGGCACGCGCGAGGCGCTGGGAAGGACCCAGAGCGGGCCGCCGGGCCTGCTGGTGAATCCGGGAGACCCGGCCGCCCTCGCCGCCGCCCTGCGGCTGTGGCTCACCGACGAGGAGACGCGGCGACGTCTGCGTCGTGCGGCTCGAGCGCGCCGCGAAGGGCTGCCGACATGGGGCGCGACTGTCGATGCCGTGCAGGGGGCGCTCTCCTCGGCGGTGCTCGCCGGAGCGGTCCGATGAAGGGCGCCCGGATGCGGCACTGGGCCGGACCGGTGGCCGGCCTGGCCGTCCTCGGCCTGCTGGTGTGGCGGTTCGGGGCCGATGCGTTCGTCGACGGCGTTCGGCGGCTGGACGCCGGCACCGTTGCGGTGGCCGTTGCCGTCGGCGTCGTCACGACCGTGGCCGCCGCCTGGCGCTGGACGGTCGTCGCCCACGGCATCGGTCTCAGGGTTCCGCTCCGCTCCGCGGTGGCGGCCTACTACCGCTCGCAGTTGGTCAACCTCACCGTCCCCGGCGGGGTGGTCGGCGACGTGGAGAGGGCAGTGCGACACGGTCGAGGCAGCGGAGCGCTCGGCGCGTCGGTCCGGTCCGTCGGCTGGGAGCGGTTCGGAGGGCAGGCGGTCCAGCTCGGGCTGACCGCAGCCGTGCTCCTCGCGGTGCCGTCGGCCTTCCGGGGTCTCGCTGGGTGGGTCGCCATCGGGCTCCTCTCGGTCGTAGTCATCGCCGCGGCGGTCTGTGCCGCCGTCACATGGCTCGGGAGGCGGGCGCTCGGCGGCCGGTTGGCCGGGGCGCTCCGGGTCGCAGTGAGCGACCTGCGCGTCGGACTGCTGTCTCGCCATACCTGGCCGCGGGTGCTCGTCGCGTCCGCAGTGGTCGTTGCCGGCCACGCCATCGTCATCGTCATCGCCATGCGCGCTACCGGTGTGGAGGTCGGGCTCGGCAGCATCGTCCCGCTGGCGTTGGTGGTGCTGGCCGGCTCGGCGGTGCCGGCCAACGTCGCGGGTTGGGGCCCGCGCGAAGGCGTCGCCGCCTGGGCGTTCGCAGCGACCGGGCTGGGGGCGAGTGCAGGCGTCACGGCGGCCGCCGCATACGGAGCTCTGGTCCTGCTCGCCGCACTGCCCGGTGCGGTGGTGCTCCTGGTGCAGCTGCTCCGGGGTCGTCAGGCGGCAACCGACTTCGAGCGGCGACCCGAGCAGGTGCTGGCCGATGCCTGATCGCCCCTACACGCTGCTCAGCTGCTGCGTGTCACTCGACGGGTACCTCGACGACGCCGGACCGGAGCGGCTCGTCCTCTCCCCGGCGGTCGACCTGGCCCGGGTCGACGCAGAGCGGGCCGGCTGTGACGCGATCCTCGTCGGCGCTGAGACCATTCGACGCGACGACCCGCGCCTGCTGGTCCGCAGCGAGGCGTGTCGCGCCTCGCGCGTCGCGCGGGGGCTGCCGACAACCCCTTTGCGGGTGACCGTCACGCGCGGCGGGAACCTCCCGCCCGACGCGCGCATCTTCACCGAACCGGGTTCCGGCACGCTGGTCTACGCAGCGACACCGGCGGTGGGGCCGCTGGACGGCCGGCTCGGAGGGGCCGCGACCGTCGTCGATGCCCGAGCCGATGTGGACCTGGCCTGGGTCCTGGCGGATCTCGTCACCCGCGGGATCGGCCGGCTCATGGTGGAGGGCGGCCGGCGCGTCCTCACCTCGCTGCTCACGAGGAACCTCGCCGACGAGCTCCAGCTGGTCGTGGCGCCGGTGTTCGTCGGCGATGCGCGGGCGTCTCGGTTCGTCGACCCGGGAGCGTTTCCCTGGACCGCGACGAACCGGGCCCGGCTGGCCGACGTGCGGCAGATCGGCGACGCTGCCCTAATGCGCTACGCCCTGTCCGAGCGTTACCTCCTGCCGCTACAGGAAGGCTGACCATGCCGACGAACCTGCCCCGCGCCACCATCCGAAGCCAGATCACCTTCCCGCTGCGGATGGGCGACGGGTTCGCGACGACGGCGAGGGCGTTCACCTTCGAGGGGCTCGTCGACGGGCGCGAGCACCTCGCGCTCGGACTCGGCTCGTGCGCGCGGACGCCGCGTCGACAGGATGCCTCTCGCCCCACCATGGTTCGGTTGCACAGCGAGTGCCTGACCGGGGATGTCCTCGGTTCCGAGCGGTGCGACTGTGGGCCTCAGCTGCGTGAGGCGGTCGGCCGTCTTGACCGAGCCGGCGGCTACCTGCTCTACCTTCGCCAGGAGGGGCGCGGCATCGGCTTGTACGCCAAGCTCGAGGCATACCAGCTCCAGAGTCAAGGGTTCGACACGTATGCGGCGAACCTGGCGCTGGGGTACGGCGCCGACGAGCGGGACTACACCGCGGCGGCGCAGATGCTGCTGGCTCTCGGGCTGCCAACCGTGCGGCTGCTGAGCAACAACCCGGACAAGGTGCGGCAGCTCAAAGGGCGCGGCATCACGGTGGCGGAGCAGCTGCCGACCGGCGTACACCTCAGTCCGGCGAACGCCCGGTATCTCGCCACCAAGGCGGCAGGCGGGCACGTCATCGACCTGGGGTCGTCCCGCTGACCAGGGTGGACGTGAAGGGACTCGAACCAATCCTGAGGGTCTGATTCGACACGGCCCAACTTGTGCCGCCACCTGCGCAAATGCCTTGCTGCCTGCGGATATTCACCACCATACGGCGTGGACGCTAGTGGACACAAGTGGACTCCGATACCCTCTCATCCGACAC
>DATLPT010000112.1:0-6014 GCA_035535635.1 Lapillicoccus sp.
CGACGACGAGGCTGGTCTGCGCCGCGCCGAGGCCGATCGCGTCGGCGAACAGTGGGACCAGCGCGATGCGGCACGCGCGCGCCGCCCCGATGAAGAGCACCCCCACCCCCAGGGTGACGAGGGTGCGCCGGTGCTCCCCGAGGACCGCGGCGACCGAGCGGCGCGGCATACCCCGCCGTCGCTCGTGTCCCGAGGTGACGTCGCGCACGACCAGGACGCAGAGCAACGCCGCCACCGAGGAGATCAGGCCCACCACGTAGGCGCCGCCCACACCCCAGTGGGTCACCGCCAACGCGCCGACGAACGGGCCGACGAAGATGCCGATCCGGTTGACGCCGCCGAGCGTCGACAGCGCCCGGGCGCGCAGGTGGATGGGGACCGCCTCGGTGAGGTACGCCTGGCGGGCCAGCCCGAAGATGCTCGAGGCCACGCCGAGCAGGCTGAGCGAGACGCCCAGCACGACAAGGTTCGGAGCGGTGGCACAGCCGGCCATGCCGACCGCTTCGATCGCGCAGGCGGCGACGAGGGCCCGGCGCTCGCCGATCCGCGCGGCCAGCGCGCCGGACGGCAGGTCCGCGGCGAGCTGGGCGATCCAGATCAGCGATAGCAGGAAGGCGGCGACGCTGACCTCGGCGCCGAGCGCCCGCGCGGACAGGACGACGACGGGCAGGACGGCGCCGGTTCCGACCGAACCGAGGGCGGTCGGTCCGTACGCCGCGAGCGCGATGCTGCGCAGGCTCCGGACGGGCTCGACCACCTCGTCACTGTAAGGACACCGGTTTTCGGCGTCCGCAGAGCGGTATCCCGTTGCGCGACGGGGGTTCTCGGCTTACGGTCCAAGGACACGAGAAAGGAGGTGGTCAGATAGTGCATTCCTATCGGACACGTGAGGTGACTGCGCGGTAGCGCAGCCGTTCCGCTGACCACCTTCGGTCAGCCTGCGGACGCGCGATCGCAATCCCAGCAGTCGCTGCAGCCCGTGGGTAGGCACGCCCCGTCCAGC
Organism: Lapillicoccus sp.; assembly: GCA_035535635.1. GTDB lineage: Bacteria > Actinomycetota > Actinomycetes > Actinomycetales > Dermatophilaceae > Lapillicoccus. The sequence goes on from DATLPT010000112.1 coordinate 1,004, forward strand.
GTGCGGCCGGCTCTTCCCTTGCCTCGTTCGGGTCAGTCCCGACGGGGTGCCGGAACCCGGCAGCCCACGGGCTGTTCCCTGCCCGGCCGGCCCGATCTACGGCTGACGGCGCAGCACCGTCCAGGCGGTGGGGTCGTCCAGGCTCGGGTATGCGTCGACGTCCTGCGCCGCGGCCCCTCCGCCCGCACCGACCGCGGAGAAGACGAGCCGGTCGTGGAGCCGGTTCCGCCGGCCCGCCCAGAACTCGACCTCCCGGCAGCGCACGCGGTACCCGCTCCAGAACTCGGGAACCGGCACGTCGTCGGGCCCGCCACGGTCGGGGAACTGCGCCGCATACCGGTCGAAGCTCGCCTCGAGCTGCTCGCGGCCGGTGGCCGGCTGCGACTGCCGGGACGCCCACGCGCTGATGCGCGAGCCCCACGGCCGAGAGGCCCAGTACGCGCCGACCTCCTCCGCCGCGACCTCCTCGGCCACCCCGCGGAACCGGATGGACCGGAACATCGCCGGCCAGACCAGCGACGCCGCGACGCGCGGCTCGGCCGCCAGCTCGACGCCCTTGGTCGAGTCCCGACTCGTCACGAACCCCGGTCCGCGCTCGTCGAAGAACCGCATGAGGACGGTCCGCACGTTCGGCGCACCGGCGGCGTCGACGGTCGCCACCGAGAGCGCGCGCGGCTCCGGGACGTCGTCCGCGGCCTCGGCTCGGGCGTCCGCCTCGTCGACCCACCGGCGGGCCTGCTGCCACGGGGTGGGCTCCAGCTCGGCCTCGCTGAGGCCCTCTCCGGCGTAGTCGACGCGGTAGATCGCGGTCATTCGGGCTCCGTTCTGGGTATGCGTCTCAAGGCTAGGCTCGATGACGACGGAGGTGCCGCGTGGGCGTAACCAAGCTGGTCATCGAGGGCATGAGGCAGGGGGCCAAGTACGCCCCGGCGATCGCCGTCGTTGTCCGACAGGTACGGGGCCCGGCGACGGACTATGCCAAGGCTCGCCTCGAGGCCGCTCGTTTCCGCCGGCTGGCCATCACCAAGGCGGCGTCGGTCACCGACGGGACGGTCCTGGAGGTGCTGCACGGCGAGCAGCCGGTCTGGGTCGTCTTCAGCGGTGACGAGCCGATCGCCCAGCACCCGAACACCGGCGTGCCGCTCGCCGAGCTGGTGGCGCACGCGAACCTCGACCGGCGGCTGGGGCCGGAGGACTTCCCGACGGCTCGAGAACGGGCCGCCGCCACCCGACGCCGGGCGACCGCCAAGCTGCCGCACCCGAGGCGGCGGCGGTCAGTCCCGGATGCGGATGCCGAGCTGGTCGGCGAAGGCGTCGGCGAGCTCGATGAGCTGCGGCCGGCTGAGCGTCGCGCCCCGAAGGCTGGTCAGTCCGAGGGGGGCGACGAGCCGGGCTCGTGACAGGTCGACCTTCGACAGCGTCGCCTTGCTCCACTGCGCACCGGTGAGGGTGGACCCCTCGAAGGTCACGTCGGTGAGCGTGGCGTCGACGAAGTCCGGCTCGAGCAGCACGCAGTCCTCGAAGCGCACCTCCCGCAGGCGGGCTCCGCGAAGGTTCAGGTAGTCGACCTTGCCGCCGCGGACGGTCACCCGCCGCCAGCTCGACCCGTATGCGGCGATCGCCCCGAGCCGGGGTTCGACCAGCTCGCAGTCCTGCAGGGTGGCGCCGGCCAGTTCCGTGCCGACGCCACGGACCCGGTCGAAGCGGCAGTCGGTCCAGCGGGTGTCTTTGAGGTGGGCCTCCGTGAGGTCGGCGCCGTCGACGCGGCAGTCGAGGAAGCGCGCTCCACCCGCGTCGGCGCCGACGAGGTCCGAACCGGTGAACCGCACCTCGTCGTAGGCGCCGTCCGGCTCCAGGCGGCCGGCGAAGTCGGTATGCGGGTCGGCGGGGACGTCGGACACGCGCCGGAGTCTGCCAGGGCCTCCGGCCCGGCTCAGCGCGGAAGGGCGCCGCTCCTCGACGGAGCGGCGCCCTCGGCGGAAGGTCAGAGTCAGACCTGCGGACCCTCGGACCGCAGCTTGTCGACCTCGGCCATGGCGTTGCGCAGGTCGGTGAGCCACTCGTCGGCGTGCTGGCCGACCAGCGTGACCGCCCAGGCGAGCGCCTCGGACCGGGACCGCGCAACGCCGGCGTCGACCAGGGTGTCGAGCACCATCCGCTGCGGCTGACGGAGCCGGGTCATGACCGGGATCGCCTGGTGCGTGAAGAGGTCGGAGTACTCCCCGATCGTCGCCCCCCAGGCCACCTTTCGGCCGTACCGCTGCTCCGCCTCCTGAGCGATGGCGATCCGCTCGTCGCGAGTGTCCTCGCGCCAGCGGCTGATCCGCCCCTCGGCGGCCGCCTGCGAGGACTGGCCCTCGCCGCCGTCAACCGGCGGAAGCTCGCCGACGACGATGATCTCCTCGCGGTCGACGCTCACCGTCGGGGTGCCGACGAACCAGTCGGAGGGCAACCGCCCGGCGAACCAGCCCGCGGCGTCGTCCGCCGACGGAAGGTCAGCCTGCTGCCAGCCACCCGGCCGGCCGAACGGGCCTCCCCTGCGTCCGCGGCCGCGACCGAAGCCGGGACCGAATCCCGGACCCCAGCCCTGCGCGAACGGCCCACCCGGGCCGCCGAACGGCCCGGGACCGAATCCCGGTCCGAAGGGACCGCCAGGGCCCCGCCGGCCGCCGCGACGCCCGCCGCGGCGCTCCTCGCGCTCGCCTCGCTCGTGGTGGTGCTCGCCGCGCTCGTGGTGATGACGGCGCTTGCCGCCCTCTTCGTGCTCTCCGTACGGGTCGTCCTGCGGACCGGGAGAGTCCTGTGGTGTGGTGTTCATGAGAACTCCTATCGTAAGTCTCATTACATGATTACACAGTTACGAACGACTTCGCCACCATTGATGTTCCCGGTGCCCAAACCAGGAGTCCAGCTCCCGGACCCGGACCTCAGCTGTTGGGCCCCTTTTGCGACCATGAGAAGGTGACCGACGCCCCGCCTCTGACCATTCCCGCCGAGCTGAAGCCGCAGGACGGACGGTTCGGGTCCGGCCCCAGCAAGGTCCGCCCGGAGCAGGTCGACTACCTCGCCTCGCTCACGACGACCGTTCTCGGCACGTCGCACCGCCAGGCGCCCGTACGCGGGCTGGTGGGCGACATCCGCGAGGGCTTGGCCCAGCTGTTCTCACTGCCCGAGGGCTACGAGATCGTCCTCGGCAACGGCGGCTCGACCGCGTTCTGGGACATCGCGGCGTTCGGCCTGGTGCGGGAGCGGGCCCAGCACCTCAGTTTCGGCGAGTTCTCCAGCAAGTTCGCGTCGGTGACGCAGAACGCGCCGTTCCTCGGCGACTCGACGATCGTCAAGGCCGAGCCGGGCACCCTCGCCCAGCCGCGGGCCGAGGCGGGGGTCGACGTGTATGCCTGGCCGCACAACGAGACCTCGACCGGCGTGATGGCCCCGGTCCGCCGGGTCCAGGGCGCCGACGAGGACGCCCTCCTCCTCGTCGACGCGACCTCAGGGGCCGGCGGCCTGCCCGTGGACATCACGGAGGTCGACGTCTACTACTTCGCTCCCCAGAAGTGCTTCGCCTCCGACGGCGGCCTCTGGCTCGCCGCCTTTTCCCCCGCCACCCTGGCCCGCGTCGAGGAGATCGAGGCCTCCGGACGCTGGGTACCCGACTTCTTCAGCCTTCCCACGGCGATCGCCAACAGCCGCCTCAACCAGACGTACAACACGCCCGCGGTCGGCACGCTGGCCCTCCTGGCCGACCAGGTGCGTTGGCTCAACGAGCAGGGCGGCCTCGAGTGGGCAGTGAAGCGGACCACCGACAGCAGCAGCCGGCTGTACTCGTGGTCCGAGCGCACCGCATACACGACGCCGTTCGTCGCGGACCCGAGCGCCCGGAGCCTGGTGGTGGGCACCATCGACCTCGACGACGCGGTCGACGCGGCGGCCGTCGCGAAGACCTTGCGGGCCAACGGCATCGTCGACGTGGAGCCCTACCGCAAGCTCGGCCGCAACCAGCTGCGCGTGGCGATGTTCCCCGCGGTGGAGCCCGACGACGTGTCGGCGCTGACCTCCTGCGTGGACTACGTCGTGGAGCGGCTCAGCGCCTGATCAGCGCGGCGATCACCGCGACGGCGACAAGCAGCACCAGCGCGGCGACGGTCAGCCGCTGCCGGAACCGGACGTTCACCGGACCGCTTCGGGCTGCGGTTGCTCGGCCGGCTCGACGGTGATGCGGAGCCGGGGCCGACGGCGGGACTCGTAACGCACCTGAACATTCTGACGCCGAAGCAGGTATGCGGCGACGGCGGCCAGCGACAAGCCCACCGCGACGGCGCCGATCCCGATCGTCCAGCGGGCGCCGAACGCGTCGCCGATCCAGCCGATGACGGGAGCACCGAGCGGGGTGCCGCCCATGAAGACGGCCATGTAGAGCGCCATGACCCGGCCGCGCATCTGCGGGTCGACCGCGAGCTGGACCATGGCGTTCGCCGTGGTCAGGGCGGTGAGGGAGGCGAGGCCGATGGGGACCAGGGCGAGCGCGAACACCTCGTAGGTGGGCGCCAGCGCGCCGACAGCGGTCGCGACGGTGAAGCCGGCCAGCGCGACGAGGAGCACCCTGAGGCGTGGCGTCTTCCGACGGGCGGCGAGAAGCGCCCCGGCCAGCGAGCCGATGGCCATGATCGAGCCGAGCATGCCGTACTCGGTCGGACCCTCGTGGAACTCCTTGGTGGCCATCAGCGCCGTCGTGATTTGGAAGTTCATCCCGAACGTCCCGAGGACGAACACCAGCGCCAGGACGAGCAGGACGTCAGGCCGGCTCCGGACGTAGGCGAGGCCCTGCCGGATCTGTCGCTTGCCGCGAGCCCGGGGCGCCGGCGTGAGGTCCCTGACCCGCATCGCCAGCAGGGACGCGAGGACGAACCCGAAGGACAGCCCGTTGACCAGCAGCGCCCACCCCGTGCCGAGGGCGGCGATGACGAGCCCGGCGATACCCGGTCCGATCAGGCGGCCGGCGTTGAACGAG
>DATLPT010000113.1:0-9775 GCA_035535635.1 Lapillicoccus sp.
GGCGGCGACGTCCCAGCCGAACTCGGAGACTGCTCCGGCGCCGCCGGTCGCCGCCTGTTGGGTGTAGGCGACGCGGACCTTCGTGAACGAGAACGCGACGTTCTCCACCGGGCGGCTGTCGTCGGCAGTGTCGGCCAGCAGGCACGTGGTCACGAGGAGGTCCTGCAGGTCGACGACGAGGATGTCGACGGGTCGAGGACCGCCCGAGGTCACCGCCAGCCGACCCTTCGCGATGTGCCGACCACTCGCCACGGCGAGCATCAGGGCCGGGGTCGCCTTGTCGAGGACCTTGGTGACCGCGACATCGGTGAAGGTGGCTCGCCCGATTCCGCTGCCTCCGCCGCTGTGCGACCCGCCGGGATTGCTGACGCCGAACGACCAGGCCGTGACCTCGATCTCCTTGGCGTGCCGGGCGTCCGTGGACTCCCCCTCGATGCCGTCCAGCTTGAGGAACACGGGCACGGGCGACCTCCCGGTCTCGGCGCGGGATGCGGACTCGGATGCGACTCTCAGAGGATGGCACCACGATGGGTGCCGTGGTCAGGATCACCGAGTACTCGCGCCATGGGCTGACCTTCGACGTCACCGATCGCGGCGACCCGGCCGACCCGGCGGTCGTCCTCCTGCACGGGTTTCCCGAGGACCGGCAGTCGTGGGACCCGATCTCTGAGCGGCTGGTCGCGGGCGGCCTCCGCACCCTGGCTCCCGACCAGCGGGGGTACAGCCCCCGGGCGCGCCCGACCGAGCCGTACCCCCAGGCGTACGCACTCCGGGAGCTGGTCGACGACGTTGTGGCGCTGCTAGACGCGGCCGGCCTCGAGCGGGCGCATCTCGTCGGGCACGACTGGGGCGGTGGGGTGGCCTGGGCTCTGGCCGGAAGTCACCCGGACCGAGTCGCCACACTGACGGCACTCTCTACGCCCCATCCCGCCGCCGTCCGCCGAGCCGCGAGCACGACGCCGTGGCAGTTCGCGCACTCCTCTTACATGCTGTTCTTCCAGCTCCCCTGGCTGCCGGAGCGGGCATTGGGGCGGGGGCTGGAACGGTCGCTGCTCGGCTCGGGGCTCCCGCGCGCCGAGGCGGAACGGTATGCGGGTCGCATGCGCGAGCCGGGCGCGCTCACCGGTGCGCTGGGCTGGTACCGCGCGCTGCGGCACGCGGGCGTCGCGCTGCACCGCTGCCGCGTCCCGACGACGTTCGTGTGGGGCCGCCACGACGCCTACCTCGGGCGGCAGGCGGCCGAGGCGACCGGGGCCATGGTGCTCGGCGACTACCGGTTCGTCGAGGTGGACGAGGGCCATTGGCTCCCGGAGCGGCAGCCCGAGCTGTGCGCTGCCGAGATCGCCGCCCGGGTGGCCGCGACCGTCTGACGGTGCTCGGTGCTTGAGTGAGAGCGTGCCCGTCACCGTCGACGACGTCCGCGCCGTCGCGGCGCCGCTGCCACGCGCCTACGAGGTTGTCGTCCGTGACCGGGTCAAGTTCCGGGTCGGCCGCCTCGTCTGGCTGGCCTTCTCCCGCGACGAGACGACGATGGGCTTCGCCTTTCCAAGGGAGGAACGCGAAGCCCTCGTCGCGAGCGCACCGGAGACCTTCCTCATGCCGGAGCGGGGCGACCTGCGCTACCACTGGGTGGTGGCCCGGATGGACGCCCTCGACCTGGACGAGATGCGGGAGATCGTGGTCGACGCCTGGCGGATGGTCGTGCCGCGGCGCGTCGCCCAGGACTACGACGAGCCGGCCGGTGCCTAGGGTGACGGACGTGCCCCCAGAGAAGCCGGCCGGCAGCTATTACGTCCCACTCTCCGACGGCCGGTTCCAGCCGACCGAGCACGTCCAAGGAGCGTGGAACGACCACGAACAGCACATGGGACCGGTATCGGGACTCGTCGTGCACGCCATCGACCGGCACGAGCCCCGCCCGGGGATGACCCTCGCCCGGATCTGCTACGAGATCCTCGGAATCATGCCAGCCGAGCCGACCGCTATTTCCGTGGAGACGATCCGGCCCGGCCGCACGATCGAGCTGGTCGAGGCGACCGTTGTCGCGGGACATCGCCCGGTCGTCTGCGCGCGCGCGTGGCGCATCGCCCAGAGCGACACCACCGATGTGGCCGGCGGCCTCCCCGAGCCGCTCCCTCCACGGGACTCGTTCACTCCCTGGGACGGCCGGTCGGTCTGGAGCGGCGGGTACATTGCGTCGCTCGACCAGCATGGCCACCCGGACAACGCGCCGGGACGCGGCCGGGGCTGGATCCGCTCCACCGTCAGCCTCGTGGAGGGCGTCGACGTGAGCCCCACCGCCGCATACCTCGGGCTGGTCGACACGGCGAACGGCATTGTCGTGCGGGAGGATCCGCGCACCTGGATGTTCCCCAACGTCGACCTGACCGTGCACCTGTTCCGGGCGCCCGAGGCCGGCTGGGTCGGCTTCGACACCACGGTGACGTTCGGGTCCGACGGCCTCGGGCTCACCAGCTCGACGCTCTACGACGTACACGGGCCGGTCGGACGGTCCGAGCAGGCGCTGACCGTCCGGCCGCTCACTCGCCCGGGTACCTGACGCCCACCTGCCGTCGGGCCTCGTCGAGGACGCCGATGACCGCCCGGGACGAGGCCCACGTCATCCGCTCGCTCTCCTGTTTCCCGTCAGCGACGCAGCGGGCGAGCTCGGCCGCCTCGAACTGGAAACCGTTGTCGATCGGGCCGCCCCACTCCTCGACGACAGTCCGCCCGCGGTCCGCCTTGCGCAGCCTCACGACGTTCGGCGCGTAGAAGTCGCCGTCGATCTCGATGCTCCCCTCAGTGCCCGAGACGACCGCGGTCGTCGGCGTCTTGGTCCACAGCGTTGTGTCCAGGACCGCCAGGGCCTTCCCGCCGTAGTCGAGGACGAGGGACACGTGGCCGTCGACCCCGGTATCGGTGAGCCGGCCGAGGGCCTTGACCTCGACGGGTGGACCCAGCAGGTCGACGGCGAAGGCGATGGGGTAGACGCCGAGGTCGAGCAGGGCGCCCCCGGCTAGCTCTGGGCTCTTGAGGCGGTGGTCGTTCGGCAGGTCCAAGGCCTGGCCGTGGTCGGCGGCCAGGGTGACGATCTCGCCGATCGCGCCGTCCGCGACCCGGCGACGGACCTCGGCCATGTGCGGAAGATGCCGGCTCCACATCGCCTCCATGGCGAAGACCCGCTTCTGCTGCGCCGCTGCAAAGATGTCCTCGACCTCGGAACTGTTGCGCGCCAAGGCTTTCTCGATGAGCACGTGCTTTCCGGCGTTGATGGCCAGGAGGGCGTGCTCCCGGTGACCGGAGTGCGGTGAGGCGACGTAGACCGCCTCCACGTCGTCGTCGGCCACCAGATCGGCGTAGCTGCCGTAGGACCGCGGGATGCCGTGCCCTTCGGCGAAGTCCGCAGCGCGGCCGGCATCGCGTGAACCGACGGCGACCACGGTCCCGGCGGTGAAGTCGCGGACCGCGTCGGCGAACTTGTTGGCGATGCCGCCGGGGGCGAGAATCCCCCACTTGAGCGGCGGGGCGTCCTGCGGGTCGGGCACGGCGTCGGGCATACCGCAGTATGGCGCGAGCCGTCGCCCCCGCGACCGTCAGCGGCCGTAGGACTCCTCGTCCGCGGTCATGAGCAGGTCCATGAACAGGAGCGCCTGCCGCCGGCGCATGAACGGGTCCCGATAGAGAGACGGCTTGGTCGGCCGGTTGCGGATGCGGAGGCACTCCTCGAGAAGACGGCGCCATTCGCGTTCACAGACTGTGAGAGCCCACTCGCCGGCGCCGCACTTCGAGGTCACCCGGCCGGTGGTGAGCATGTAGTGGACCCGCGTGACGCCGAGGACCCCGGAGGCCGGCGCCCAGCCGCCCAGGCTGCCCACGCCGGAGCCGGACCAGAGCTTGGCGTTCCGGTACCACCAGGGCGTCCACTGCTTCTCGATGCTTTCCAGGCACCAGTCGCGGAGCATCTCCTCGTCCCGGGCGATGGCGCGTTGCCCCAGACCAGGCCCGTGGACGTGCAGCCCGTGCTCGGTGAGCTCGTGCCACGTCAGGATCGACGGCACCCAGTTGGACCCGAAGTGGAGCACGCCGCCCTTGGCCTGCAGGCCCAGCGTGGTGCGTCGGTCCGGAGGGGCGGCCAGGTCGTCCCACCGGAGGTAGTAGCCGTCGAGCCGGGGCTTCCGATGGCGCCGGGCGACCCGCTCGTGGATGTCGGCGAGCAGCACCCGCTGCCTGGTGTCGGGGACGTCGTGGACCACGGTGACGAAGTCGATGTCGCTCCACGCCGGATGGAAGTCGGACAACGCGACCGAACCGGTGAGGTAGACGGCGGCGACGAGGCCGGGCACCGTCGTCTCAAGATCGTCGAGGTAGCTCTCGACCACGTGCGCGACGACGTTGGAGACGTTGACCGGCAACGCGTCCACGGAGCCGGGACTCGTCGCGCTGGTCACGCTCCCGAGGGTAGGTGTGAAGTGGCCGATTTTCGCCGAGACACGACGCGTTGGGTCCGCTTGGACCCGGACGTCACGCCGTGCGGACGGTGATGTCGGTGCCGAGGATGATGGTGCGGCTCACCGTGCAGAGCCGCTCGTGCGACTTGCGGATGATGTCCGGCAACAACCGCCTGGCGGCGTCGCCCCCGTCGCCGTCGGGGAAGCGCACCCGGAAGGTCATGACGATGTCCTGGAGGTGGTTGCCCTGCTCGTCGGCGACCTTCTCCGCGTCGACGTCGACGTCAAACGCCTCGGGCAGCGCCCGACGGCCGGTGAAGTAGTCGACGTCGACCGACGAGCAAGCGGCGAGGGCGGAGAGCAGCAGCTCGACGGCGGTGAAGTCGGCGTCGCCGCCCCCGACGCTGAGCGTTCCGCCGCGGGCGTTGGTGATCGTGTAGCGGCCGGTGTCCTCGCGACGGAGGCTGATGTGGCGATGCGCCGGCTTCTCCGGCGGCAGCTCCGCCGGTCGCTCGCTGTCCATGGCGGACAGCCTACGGAGCCGCCTGCCTACGCTGCCGAGGTGACGTACTGGGAGTCATGGCACGGGGCATACACCGATCCGTCGTCGTCCCTGAGCCGACGGCTGGCCGTCGTCCAGGGCTGTGTCGACCGTTGGCTGGACGGCACCGCACCGCGGTCGGTGCAGGTCGTCAGCCTGTGCGCGGGGGACGGCCGCGACCTGCTCGACGTCCTCGCCTCGCGGGATGACGGGGGCCGCGTCACGGGCACTCTCGTCGAGCTACATCCCGGCCTCGCCGGACAGGCCCGGGAGGCCGCGCGGCGGTGGCCGAACATCGAGGTCCGCACCGCGGATGCCGGGGAAACCCGCGTGTATGCGGACCTGCCGCCGGCCGACCTCGCGCTCGTCTGTGGGGTGTTCGGCAACGTCTCCGCCGCCGACGTCGAGCGGACGGTCGCCGCTCTTCCGGCGCTTCTAGCACCTGGAGGGCGAGTGATCTGGACCCGGACGCGTCGCCCGCCGGACCTCACCCTGGCCGTGCGAAAGTGGTTCGAACACAACGGATTCCGGGAGGTGGACTTCGTTCCGATACCGGACAGCCTGGCGGCCGTCGGCGTGGCCGACCTCGTCGCGGGGCCCTCCGCGGCGCTTCCGCCCGGCCGGCTGTTCACGTTCGAGGGCGAGTCGCCGCACCACCGGACGCTCGACGTCTACGAGCAGGGGGCCGAGCGGTACGAGGCCACGCAGGGACCGCCTCGGACGTGGCACCTCGCGTTCCTCGACCGGATCGCCACATCACTCGGGGCGGGCGCCGCGGTGCTGGAGCTCGGATCCGGGACCGGCGAGGCCGCGCACTACCTGGCCGACCACGGACTCGTGGTCCAGCCATCCGACGGCGCTGTGGCGTTCGTAGAGAGGATGCGCGACACCGGCCTGTCACCGGTCAGGCTCGACGTCCTGACCGACGACCTCGGCGGTCCCTGGGACGCCGTCGTGGCCTTCGCCGTGTTACTGCACCTCACGCGCGAGGAGCTCGGGACGGTCCTGGACCGCATGCGTGAGGCGGTCCGGCCGGGCGGGCTGCTCGCCTTCACCGTCAAGGAGGGCGACGGATCGGCGTGGAGCGACCACCGGCTCGGCTCGCCCCGCTTCTTCACGTTCTGGCGTGCCGGGCCGCTCGCCGAGGTCCTCGCGGACCACTGCTGGACCGTCCAGGAGCTCGAGCGCCATGCCGGGGATCGGGACGACTGGATCCTGGTCATGGCCAGGAGTCCGGACGAACCGGGCGGCTAGGCTGACGGGGTGAGTGACGAGGGGACGAACAACCCGCAGGATCGGCCGCGCGAGGAGTGGGCACCCGGACCGTCGCCGGCGCCGCCGCCCGGACCACAGGGGTACGGGCCGCCGTCGGCACATCATCAACCGCCCTATGGGCCGGCCAGCTACGGTCCCCCTTCAGGACAGATCCAGTTCCAGCCCGCGGGGCCGACCGTCGAGCACCCGCAGGCGACACTGGCGTTCGTACTCGGCCTGCTCTCGGTCATCGGCCTGACCATCCTCGGCCCGTTCGGCTGGTACTACGGCAACAAGGTCGTCAACGAGATCGACCGCGACCCGCGCGCGTACAACAACCGGGGCCTGGCGATGGCCGGCAAGGTGCTGGGCATCATCGGCACGGTGATGCTGGCGTTAATCGTCGTGCTGGTGGTCGGGGCGATCATCTTCGCCATCGCCGCGAGCAGTTCGTCGTCCTCCACGATGTCGGGGTACTGATCGGGCATCGGTCTAGCCGTAGGTCTCGAGGAAGCTCGCAATCCGGCCGATGGCCTCCTCGAGCTCCGGGATCGCCGGCAGGGTGACGAGCCGGAAGTGGTCGGGTTCGAACCAGTTGAAGCCGGTGCCGTGCGTGACGAGGATCTTCTTGGCGCGCAACAGGTCGATGACGAACTGCTGGTCGTCGACGATCGGGTACATCTCGGGTTCGAGGCGCGGGAAGCAGTAGAGCGCCCCCTGCGGCTCCACGCAGGTCACGCCCGGGATGTCGTTGAGCAGCTTCGACGCCAGCTTGCTCTGCTCGTAGAAGCGGCCGCCCGGGACGATGAGCTCGGTGATCGACTGATAGCCGCCCAACGCGGTCTGGATGGCGTGCTGCCCGGGCACGTTGGCGCACATGCGCATGTTCGCGAGGAGGGTGAGCCCCTCGAGGAAGTCGGTCGCGAGGTGTTGCGGACCGGAGACCATCACCCAGCCGGCGCGGTACCCGCATACCCGGTAGGCCTTGGACAACCCGCTGAAGGTAAGGCAGAGGACCTCGTCACCGCACCACTTCGCCGCGTGGTGGTGCTTCCGGTCGTCGAAGATGACCTTTTCGTAGATCTCGTCGGCCATGACGACGAGCTGGTGTCGTCGCGCGATGTCGACGAGGCCCTTGACCGTCTCCTCGCTGTAGACCGCGCCGGTCGGGTTGTTGGGGTTGATGACGACGAGCGCGTAGGTGTTCTCGGTGATCTTGGACTCGATGTCGGCGAGGTCAGGGTTCCAGGCGTTCGACTCGTCACAGCGGTAGTGGACGGCGGTGCCGCCCGCAAGGGTCACCGCACCGGTCCAGAGCGGGTAGTCGGGCGCCGGGATGAGGATCTCGTTGCCGTCGTCGACGAACGCGGTGAGCACCATGGAGATCAGCTCGGAGACGCCATTGCCGATGAAGACGTCGTCGGGGACCGTCTTGGTCAGGCCGCGCGACTGGTAGTACTGCGCGACGGCGGTCCGGGCGGAGTAGATGCCTCGGGAGTCCGAATAACCCTGGGCCTCGGGAAGGCTCTGGACCATGTCGACGACGATCGCTTCCGGCGCCTCGAAGCCGAACGGGGCAGTGTTCCCTATGTTGAGCTTGAGGATCTGGTGGCCCTCCGCCTCCAGACGGTGGGCCTCCTGGAGGATCGGACCTCGCACGTCATAGCGGACGTGCTGCAGCTTCTTGCTCTGGACGATGCGGCGCACGAGAGCCAGCCTCCCACCCGGGCCGGAAGGACCGCACCGACCTAGGCGTCCCCCACCGTCAGCGCCTCGGCTTCGCGCTCGGTCGGCTCGCCGTGGCGCTCGTCATCGTCGATCCCGGCGAGGAACGGCCGGCTGAGGGCCAGCGTGCCCACGGCCAGGGCGACCGCGGCGGCGCCCATCCAGAAGGGCATGTGCACGTTGACCTCCTCGCCGAGCTTCGCGGCCAGCCACGGCGCGATCGCGCCACCGGAGAAGCGGACGAAGCTGTATGCGGCCGAGGCCACGCCCCGGTCGACGGGAGCGGCCTTCATCACCGTCTCGGTGACCAGGGTGTTGTTGATGCCGAGGAACAGGCCGGCCACGACGACGCAGACCGCGAGAACCGGCTTGCTGTTCGTCCCGAGGGCCATGACGACAAGGAGCCCGGACAGCAAGGAGAGATTGACCAGGAGGGTCGGGATGGTGCCGTAGCGCACCTGGAGACGCGGTGCGACGACGACCGAGGTGAAGGCCAGGGCGACGCCCCAGCCGAAGAAGATCAGGCCGATCTCGTGAGCACCCATGTCGAGGGGGAACGGCGTGAACGCGAGCAGGGTGAAGAAGCCGAAGTTGTAGAGCAGCGCGGTGATCGCCACTCCCAGCAGACCGCGGTGCCTCAGAGCGCGGAAGGGGTCGAGCAGCGAGGTCGGCCGTGGAGCCCGCGGAGTCGCCGGAAGAGCGAAGGCGGTGACGACCAGGGCGATGGCCATCAGAGTCGACACGCCATAGAACGGGCCGCGCCACGAGATGCCGCCGAGCAGTCCGCCCACGAGCGGGCCGACGGCGATGCCGAGGCCGAGGGCGGCCTCGTAAAGGATGACCGCCTGGGCCACCGAGCCGCGGGCGGACGAGACGATCGTGGCGAGGGCGGTGGCGATGAAGAGCGCGTTGCCCAGGCCCCAGAGGGCCCGCCATCCGACGATGCCCATGACCGTGTCCGAGGACCCGGCCAGGGCGGCTCCGGCGATGATGATGACGAGGCCGAGCAGCAGCGTGCGCTTGGCGCCGATGCGACTGGCGACGGCACCGGTGATGAGCATGGCGACGCCCATCACGGCCATGTAGCTCGTGAAGAGCAGCGACACCTGAGACGGCGTGGCGTTCAGCTGGTCGGCGATCGGCTTGAGGATGGGGTCGACCAGACCGATGCCCATGAAGGCGATCACGCAGGCGAAGGCGACAGCCCAGACGGCTTTCGGTTGGCGCCACATGTGGTGGGGGTTCACTCGTGGTTCCGGGTTCTGGGGTTTCAGAGGCTCGCGGTATGCGTCGGGCCGGCGTCGGCGAGGAGCCGTCGGAGGATGTCCACGGCGTCGGCGAGGACGTCCCTGTCCCGATCGTCGAGAGCGGCGAGGTACGGGGCGACGACCCCGGCCCGGCGTTCACGAGTCAGCCGCAGGGCGGTACGGCCGGCGGCGGTGATGGTGACGAGGACGGCGCGCGCGTCGGCGGGGTCGGTCTCGCGCCGGACCCAGCCCTCGGCCTCGAGCCGTTGGACCTGGGCGGTCATCGTCGGCTGGCTGCAGTGGTCAGCCGCGGCGAGCGCCGAGATCCGGGCCGGCCCCTGCTCTTCGACCTGCGAGAGGAGCCGGGCCTGGGCGTAGGGCACGTCGATCCGGGCGCGCTGGGTGGCCATCCGGTTCAGCCGGGCCACCACGGATAGCAGGTCGGAGCCGAGCTCGGCGTGCGCGGCCGGTCGGGTGGCGAGGCGGACCGGCATACGAGGCACTTTACATAGGTAACCTATGCAACTCAACCCGAGGGGTCGCAGGATTCGATGTCAGTC
>DATLPT010000114.1:0-2623 GCA_035535635.1 Lapillicoccus sp.
GGACCTGGCCGAGCTGACCGCGTTCCTCGAGTCGGCCCGAATGGACGTCGTAGGGGTCTTCGGATACTCCGACGAGGACGGCACCGAGGCCGAGCACCTGGACGGCCACCTGCCGGAGGGGGTGGTGTCTGAGCGCGTCGAGCGAGCCACCGCACTGGTCGAGGAGCTCACCGCCCGGCGAGCCGAGGAGCGCATCGGTGAGTCCGTCGAGGTGCTGGTGGAGTCAGTGGACCTCTCAGGCGAGGGTGACGGCGTCAGCGGCCGGACCGCGTACCAGGGACCCGACGTCGACGGGATCACGACGCTCGTCCTCTCCTCCGCCGACGCGGTTCCCGCCGTCGGCGACCTCGTCCCCGCCGTCATCGTCGCCAGCGAAGGCGTCGACCTCCTCGGCCGCCTGAGATGAGCACCCGATGACCACCCCAGCCGGGCCGCCCGACCGGCGCGCCGCGGAGGCCCGTTCCCCGAGTGCCTGGAACCTCCCGAACTACCTGACCGTCTTCCGGTTCGTCCTCGTGCCGGTGTTCGGGTGGCTGCTGCTGGTCGACGGCGGGCACGTCTGGGGCTATCGGCTGGCGGCCCTGGTGGTGTTCGGCCTGGCGATGGTCACCGACAGCATCGACGGCGACCTGGCGCGACGGCGCAAGCAGGTGACCGACTTCGGAAAGGTGGCCGACCCGATCGCCGACAAGGCGATGTTGGGGATGGCGCTCATCGGGCTGTCCGTCATCGGCATCGTCCCGTGGTGGGTGACCGTGATCATCCTCGTACGGGAGGTCGGTGTCACCGTGATGCGGTTCGTCGTGATCCGGCACGGCGTGATGCCGGCCGGGCGCGGCGGCAAGCTCAAGACGGTGCTGCAGACCCTTGCCGTCGGGATCCTCATCTTCCCGCTCGAGTCGCTGCCGGGTGACACGATCTGGCTCACGGCGGCCTACCTAGTCCTCGCGGCGGCCCTGGTGGTCACCGTCGCGACGGGGGTGGACTACCTCGTCAAGGCCCGGCGGCTGCGCGCGACGAGCGCGCGGACGGCGGCCCGCCGAGCCGCGCGCCGGGAGGAACGCGACCCATGAACGAGCTCGTCACCGCATTGTCGTCGCTCGGCCAGACCGTCGCCTCTGCCGAGTCACTGACCGGCGGGCTGGTCATCTCCCAGCTCATCGACCCGCCGGGGGCCTCAGCAGTCGTGCGAGGGGGAGTGGTCGCCTACGCCACGGACGCCAAGGCCTCGGTCCTCGGCGTCGACGCCGAGCTGCTCGCGGACCGCGGCGCGGTCGACGCCGACGTGGCGCAGCAGATGGCGGAGGGGGTCCGCCGGGTCCTGCACGCGGACTGGGGCGTGTCGACCACCGGGGTCGCCGGTCCGGATCCGCAGGACGGTATGCCGGTCGGCCGGGTCTACGTCGCCGTGGCCGGACCAGACGGGACGCAGGTCCAGCAGCACGACCTCTCCGGGGATCGCCGCGAGATCCGCGACGGTGCGGTTGGCGCGGCCCTGGCTCTGCTGATGAAGAGCCTCGACGCGACCAACACTTGACTCCTGACGTCTCCACACCTTCCCCTCCCACTGCCCGAGAGGCCAACTTTCGCCGTCAACGAGGACTGGGAACGACCGAAGTTGGCCTCTCGGCGCGTGGAGACGGGGCGGCGCGGGGCCAGGCGGCGCGGAAGGATGCCGGCCTTCCGGGCGTTGAGCACGGTGAGATGACGGATCTGCCGACCCCAGCGGACTCGCGCGGTGGCGCGTCCCGTTCCGCCGTGGGCGGAACGCCTCCGTGGTGGCTGGCGAGGACGGGCTATGGTGGACACGATTCGACCGACCGACTGGACGCTGCGGAGGAGGGGTTCCATGGTCCTGTTGCGACGTGAGCTGGGTGACGTCCTCCGCGAGGAGCGGCAGCACCAGGGCCGGACTCTGCGTGAGGTCTCCTCGTCGGCGTCGGTGTCGCTTGGCTACCTGAGCGAGGTCGAGCGGGGCGAGAAGGAAGCCTCGTCGGAGCTGCTCGGGTCGATCTGCGGGGCGCTCGGCGTCCCGCTCTCCGAGGTCCTGCGCGAGGTGTCGACACGCGTGGCCCACACCGAGGCCATCTCCGCTCCGGTCACTCTGCCGGTCGGCTCCGCAGCTGCCGCAGGGATGGGTTCGGTCGTCGCCTCCGCCGCCTGACGGCACGCCGGCGAATGGGCTCGCGGTTCGCCTCTGTCGACTGCGCCCGCCTGTCGGTACCTCTTCACACGCCGTTCGTCACGGCGCTGCGCCGCACGACGACGACTGACACCCTCGTCCCCCGGGTGTCCGACACTGACGGCACCACCGGTTGGGGTGAGGCCCCACAGGTCTGGCAGGTCACCGGCGAGTCGCTCGCCGGCGCCGCGGCGTGCGTCGCGGAGATGCTCGCCCCGATCCTCATCGATCGCGACGTCGACGACTGGGCTGAGGTCCTCACGGCCGTCCAGCGTGCCGTCGCCCGGAACTTCGGGCCGAAGGCGGCCGTCGACACCGCGGTCCGCGACCTCGTCGCCCGGCGGTGCGGACTCACGCTGAGCGCCTTCCTGAGGGACGAGGCGACGACACCCGGGGTCGCTGAGCCAACCGGCACGGACGCCTACCCGTCCGTCCTGCGCA
>DATLPT010000115.1:0-6454 GCA_035535635.1 Lapillicoccus sp.
GTCCGGACCCTGTTCCGCCTGGAGGTGCCCGAGATCGCGGACGGGACGGTGGAGATCGCGGCGCTGGCCCGGGAGGCCGGCCACCGCACCAAGATCGCCGTCCACGCCAAGGTCCCGGGCGTGAACGCCAAGGGCGCCTGCATCGGGCCGATGGGTGCCCGGGTACGAGCGGTCATGACGGAGCTCCACGGGGAGAAGATCGACATCGTCGACTACTCGCCCGACCCGGCGACCTTCGTGGCGGCGGCGCTGTCACCGGCCCGGGTGCAGTCCGTGGAGGTCGTCGACGCCCAGGCTCGGGCGGCGCGCGTCATCGTGCCCGACTACCAGCTGTCGCTCGCCATCGGCAAGGAGGCCCAGAACGTGCGACTGGCGGCCAAGCTCACCGGATGGCGGATCGACATCCGCCCGGATACCCCGTCCGCCGAGTCCTGAGCGGGCATACCCGGGAGCGCAGCGCAGGACCCGCTGCTCAGCGCGGTATGCGGTGTGCTGGGCGACGGAAGCTGCGATGAGCAGGGGACAGGGCATACCGGAGGGACCGGCGTCGTTGAGAGGACAGGCTCGCGGGGTAGACTCTCTCGTGACCGACCGGTCTGGACTGCCTGCCTCGGTGTCCGAACGCACGCCCGTACGCATGTGTGTCGGCTGCCGTCGCAGGGATAGCTGGTCGGCACTCCTGCGAGTGGTCGCGGTGAAAGACGAGCAGAACGGTTCCGTCCGGCTCGCTCCGGATCCGCAGCGCCGGTTGCCCGGGCGTGGCGCGTGGCTGCACCTGAGCACTGCGTGCCTCGAGCAGGCGGTTCGCCGGAAGGCATTCACCCGGGCATTGCGGCTGCCGGCCGGGCCGGACGTCGCCCCGGTGGCCGAACACCTCAACCAGATCAGCACTCAACCGAAGGCGGGTCACGCCGAATGAACGCGCGATGAGCACCCGATGAGTACTCAGCGATGAGCACCCTCTAACCCCGGTCTGAGCCGAAGGAACCGCAAACTCCTTCCGGGTCGGACCACCCGAGAAGGAGAAACGTGGCCAAGGTCCGTGTCTATGAGCTCGCCAAGGAGCTCGGTGTCGAGAGCAAGACGCTCCTGACCTACCTCAAGGACAAGGGCGAGTTCGTCCGGTCGGCATCGTCGACCATCGAGCCGCCGGTCGTCCGCACCATCAAGGAGTCGTTCCCGGCCGAGCTGCGTGGCGCCGCCGGCAACGGCAACGGAAACGGCGCCGCCGCGCCCGCAAAGGCCGCAGCGGCACCGCCCGCACCAGCCTCGGCGCCCGCCCAGCCAGCCGCAGCGGCCTCCGCATCCGCGCCTCCGTCGCCCGCGGCTCCCGCGCCCGCCCAGCCAGCTGCCGCGCCCTCCGCTCCCGCGCCGACCCGTCCGGCGGCTCCGGCGCCCGCTCCGGGACCGCGTCCGGCGGCGCCTGGCGTGGCCGCCCGCGACGGCGGTCACCCGGCCGCGCCGGGCACCTCCACCAGCGCTCCGCGTCCCGCGCCTCGTCCGGGCCAGCCCCGCCCCGGCAACAACCCGTTCGCCCCGAGTCAGGGCATGGGCCGGCCCGCGGCCGCTCGCGAGGGCTCGCCGCGACCGGGCAACAACCCGTTCGCCCCCAGCCAGGGCATGCCTCGCCCGCAGTCCCGTCCGGGTGGTCCCGGCGCGGCCGGTCCGCGTCCCGGGGGAACCGGTGCCGCGGGTCCCCGGCCAGGCGGTATGCGTCCCAACCCCGGCATGATGCCGGATCGCGCCACCATCGGCCGTCCCGGCACCCGCCCCGGCGGTCCCGGCGGCCGTCCCGGCGCTCCCGGGCGCCCCGGCGGTCCCGGCGGCGGGGGTGGCGGTGGCGGCTTCGGCGGACGCCCAGGCGGTGGCCGTCCCGGTGGCGGTGGCCGCGGCGCGGCTCCGGGCGCGTTCGGTCGCGGTGGCGGCCGTCCGGTCCGGGGGCGCAAGTCCAAGCGGGCCAAGCGCCAGGAGTTCGAGCAGATGCAGGCCCCGACGATCGGTGGCGTGCAGGTTCCCCGCGGGGACGGCTCGCAGATCGTCCGGATGCGTCGGGGCGCCTCTCTGACCGACTTCGCCGACAAGATCAACGCCAGCCCCGCGTCGCTCGTCACGGTGCTGTTCCACCTAGGGGAGATGGCCACGGCGACGCAGTCGCTGGACGAGGACACCTTCCGCCTGCTCGGCGCCGAGCTCGGCTACCAGGTCGAGGTCGTGTCCCCAGAGGACGAGGAGCGCGAGCTGCTCGAGCAGTTCCACATCGACCTCGAGGCCGAGCGTGAGGCCGAGAGCGACGACGAGCTCATGCCGCGTCCTCCGGTGGTCACCGTCATGGGTCACGTCGACCACGGCAAGACCAAGCTCCTCGACGCAATCCGGCAGGCGAAGGTGGCCGAGGGCGAGGCCGGCGGCATCACCCAGCACATCGGCGCCTACCAGGTCGCGACGCACCTGGAGGACCAGGAGCGGCAGATCACGTTCATCGACACCCCCGGTCACGAGGCGTTCACCGCCATGCGGGCTCGTGGTGCCAAGGTCACCGATATCGCGATCCTCGTGGTGGCGGCCGACGACGGCGTGATGCCGCAGACCATCGAGGCGCTCAACCACGCCCAGGCGGCCGACGTGCCGATCGTCGTTGCGGTCAACAAGATCGACAAGGAGGGCGCGAACCCCGACAAGGTGCGCCAGCAGCTCACCGAGTACAACCTCGTCGCCGAGGAGTACGGCGGCGAGACGATGTTCGTCAACGTCTCCGCCCGCACCGGTGAGAACATCGACGGCCTCCTCGAGGCGGTGCTCCTCACCGCCGATGCGGCGCTCGACCTGCGGGCGAACCCCGACAAGGACGCGCGCGGCGTCGCGATCGAGACCCACCTCGACAAGGGTCGCGGCCCGGTGGCGACCGTGCTGGTCCAGTCCGGAACGCTGCACGTCGGCGACGCCATCGTCGCGGGCTCCGGCTTCGGCCGGGTTCGGGCGATGCTCGACGAGTACGGCAATACCGTGGCCCAGGCGACCCCGTCTCGTCCGGTCCTCGTGCTCGGCCTGACCTCGGTGCCCGGCGCCGGCGACACGTTCCTCGTGGCGCCCGACGACCGGACCGCCCGTCAGATCGCCGAGCGCAAGGAGGCCGCGTCGCGCGCCGCATCGCTGGCCAAGGCCCGCAAGCGGATCTCGCTCGAGGACCTCAACGAGGCGCTCGCCCAGGGCAAGGTCGACACCCTCAACCTCATCCTCAAGGGTGACGCGTCGGGTTCGGTCGAGGCCCTCGAGGACGCCCTGCTCCAGATCGACGTGGGCGACGAGGTCGACCTGCGGATCATCGATCGGGGCGTCGGCGCGATCACGTTGAACAACATCAACCTGGCGATGGCGTCGGACGCGATCATCATCGGGTTCAACGTCCGGGCCGAGGGGCAGAACGCCGACGTCGCCGATCGCGAAGGCGTGGAGATCCGGTACTACTCGGTGATCTACCAGGCCATCGAGGAGATCGAGGCGGCGCTCAAGGGCATGCTCAAGCCGGAGTTCGAAGAGATCCGCCTCGGGGAGGCGGAGATCCGTGAAATCTTCCGGTCGAGCAAGTTCGGCAACATCGCCGGTTCGATCGTCCGGTCCGGTGAGATCCGCCGTGGCGCCCGTGGCCGCATCCTGCGGGACGGCACCGTCATCGGGGAGAACCTCGAGATCGCCGGCCTGCGCCGGTTCAAGGACGACGTCACCGAAGTCCGCGAAGGCTTCGAGTGCGGCATCAACCTGGGCTCGTTCAACGACCTGCAGGTCGGCGACACGATCCAGACGTTCGAAATGAGGGAGAAGCCGAGGGTCTGACCCTCGAGCTGGTCCGATGCGGCGGCCCGCCCCTCACCGGGCGGGTCGCCGCATCCTCGTGAAAGGCTGCTGTCATGGCCGACCCGGCACGCGCCCGCAAGATCGCCGACCGGACCAAGGTCGTCGTCGCCGAGTTCCTCGAGCACCGCGTCAAGGACGAGCGGCTCGGCTTCGTGACGATCACCGACGTCCGCGTCACGGGGGACTTCCAGCACGCGACGGTCTTCTACACCTCCTACGGGTCCGACGAGGAGCGAGCGGCGACGGCCGAGGCGTTGGAGTCGGCCCGTGGCAAGATCCGGTCCGCGGTCGGTCGCGCGCTGGGGATCCGGCTCACGCCCTCACTGGAGTTCATCCCGGACGCCCTGCCCGAGGGAGCGGCCCACCTGGAGGACGTCCTCGTGGCGACGCGGGCGGCCGACGCGGAGATCGCCCGCACCCGCGAGGGCGCTGCGTACGCGGGCGACGCCGACCCCTACAAGAAGCCCGCTGCTCCGGATGACGACGACGCCTGAGGGTCTCCTCGAGGGCCTTCTCGTCGTCGATAAACCGGCCGGTTGGACCTCGCACGACGTCGTCGCACGCGTTCGCCGGGTCTGCGGCACCCGCCGGGTCGGCCACGCCGGAACCCTCGACCCGATGGCTACCGGCGTGCTGCTGCTCGGCATCGGCCGGGCGACGAAGCTGCTGACGTTCCTCGTCGGCTGCGACAAGGAGTATGCGGCGACCGTGCGCCTCGGGCAGTCGACGGTCACCGACGACGCCGAGGGCGAGGTCCGTTCGGCTGCCGACGCCTCCGGCGTCTCACGGGGTGCGCTGGACGCGGCAGTCGCGCGGCTCACCGGCGCCATCGAGCAGGTGCCCAGTGCCGTCAGTGCGATAAAGATCGAGGGTCGGCGTTCGTACGCGCGGGTGCGGTCGGGTGAGGACGTCCGGCTCGCCGCGCGGCCGGTGACAATCAGCCGGTTCGTGGTGCGCGATGTCCGGCCCGTCGGCCGCTGCCTCGACGTCGACGTCGACGTGGTGGTGTCGTCCGGTACGTACGTGCGAGCGCTGGCCCGGGACCTTGGAGCCGTGCTCGAGGTCGGCGGTCATCTCACCGCGCTGCGGCGGACGCGGGTCGGCCGGTTCGGTCTTGCCGACGCCGTCGCGCTGGACCAGCTCGAGCCGGGCGGTGTCGTGCCGGTGCGGTCGATGGGCGAGGTGGCGCGCGCCCAGTTCGTCGTCCACGACCTGTCTCCGGAGGAGGCTGACGCGGTCGGCCACGGCCGTCGCATACCCGTTGCTCGTGGAGGCGAGCCGGTCGTCGCGGCGCTCGCGCCGGACGGGTCGCTCGTCGCGATGCTCGACGAGTCGCGACCCGAGGCGCGTCCGCTCGTGGTGTTTGCGAGCCGCTAGGCGTCAGCGCGGCTTGCGAGCCACGAGGAGGTCGCGATGGATGCCCGCATCAACCCGGTGGGCGAACCCGCGAAATGGGCCGGCATCGCATACCTCGAGACCGGCCCCACCGCACAGCGCGGCGAGGTCGTCGCGGCTCAGTCCATGGGTGTTCCAGGCGATCCCGACCGCGCCGCCCGGTCGGAGCACGGACATCCACACCGGGAGAGCCGCCTCCAGCAGCTGGGCGGGACTGCGCTCGCGGCCGCCGCGAGCGCCCCGGCTCGCGCGGGCGACGCCGTAGGGCGCGTCGGTGACCACGACGTCCGCCCGCCTCCGTTGGAGGAGCTCCGCGGTCGTCAGAGTGTCGGCGGCATAGACGGTCAGGGTCTGGGGGTCGTCGCGACCGACCTGCGCCTCGACCACCTCGGCCAGCAGGACACCGTTGCGTCGCAACGGATGGGTACCGATCCGGTGCTTGACCCGCTTGCGGCGCAGCCAGGTGGTGATGAAAGCTGCATACGCGTCGACCTCGCGGCGCTCGACCTCCACGCCGACGGCGTCGTGGCCGAGGGTCAGCGCCCAGCTGAGTGTCGTGCCGCGACCGGCCAGGGGGTCGAGGACCGTGAACCGCCCGCGGGCCGGGAGGTCGGTCGATGCGAGGGTGACGTTGAGGAGGACGCGGGTCAGCTGCTCGTTGGTCTTGCCGGGGTACTTCGGAATGGTCAGCAGGTCGTCGTCGAAGCGGGTCCCGTCCGGCGCCGGGACCGGCCGCAGCAGCGAGCCCTCGCGCGCGAACACCGCGTAGGTGGCCGCCAGGCCGCCGAGGACGCTCGGGTCGACCCCATCGGCCAGCTCGACGGCCAGGTAGGGAACCCCCTCGACCGACGTGGGGCCGACACCCAACAGTCCGGCGGGTCGGGCCGCCGACATCACGATCTCGGCCTCGGCCGCGGTGATCGCCGGCGCGTCACCCGCATACACCCGGTTGCTCGACGGTGCGAGCAGGACGAGGTACTCGGGCACCCGCCAACCCTAGGGTTCGCACGCCGTCACGCCTTCTAGAGTGTCATCCGTGCACGTCTGGAACGGACTCACCGAGGTCCCCTCCGACCTCGGCCGGTCCGTCGTCACGCTCGGCAACTTCGACGGGGTGCACCGTGGGCACCGCGCGGTGCTCGGGCAGCTGGTCGAGCAGGCCAGCACGCGCGAGGCGACATCCGTCGCGGTGACGTTCGACCCGCAC
>DATLPT010000116.1:0-5114 GCA_035535635.1 Lapillicoccus sp.
GCTGCTGCACAAGAAGGACGAGTTCGGGACGAAGGGCTGGGACGCCGAGGACCATCCGCGGTCCGTCCTGTCGGGCCGCACCAACGACGAGGTCAAGGCCGATCCCGATCGGTTGTGGCGGTCCGACCTGCCGGCGTCGGAAGCGGCGATCCCGTTGCGGCCGCCGGTGTTCGATCCAGTCTCGCGGGCGGAGCTGCGCGCGCTGGACCGGCTCGGGTCATCCGGCCGGTGGGAGGTTTTCGGCCGTGAGCTGAAGGTCACCAATCTCGACAAGGTGCTCTTCCCAGCTCGGTCCCGGGAGAAGCCGGTCACCAAGCGGGATCTGATCCGGTATGCGGCGCAGATCGGCCCGACGCTCGTCCCCTACCTCACCCGTCGCGCCCTGAACATGCATCGCTACCCGAACGGCGTTGGTAGCGCTGGCTTCTGGCACAAGGAGCTCCCGGATCATGCGCCGTCGTGGCTGATCCGGTGGGACAACCCCGACGCTGACCCGGATGAGACGCAGACCTATCTGGTGGTCGACGAGCCGGCGGCGGTCGTGTGGGCGGCGAACTTCGGCGCGCTGGAGTGGCACGCGTGGACGTCACGCGTCGAGGACACTCAGCGGCCCACGTACGCCCTGTTCGACATCGACCCGGGCGAGACGACGACGTGGTCGGAGGTCCTGGCGCTGGCGCGGCTGCACCGCACCGCTTTCGAGCATCTCGGCGTCGCTGCCTTCCCGAAGCTCACCGGTCGTCGGGGGCTGCAGATCTGGGTGCCCATCGCGACCGGACCGTCCTTCGACGACACCCGCGAGTGGGTGGAACGGGTGTCACGGACGGTCGGCGCCGTTCTGCCGGACGCCGTCAGCTGGAAGTGGCAGGTACGCGAACGGGGCGGGCTGGCCCGGCTCGACTACACGCAGAACGCGATCAACAAGACCCTCGTCGCGCCGTACAGTCCGCGAGCGACCGCTGGTGCGTCGGTCTCCGCTCCGATCGAGTGGGACGAGCTCGAGGATCCTCGGCTGCGGCCCGACCGCTACACGGTCCGCAGCATCCTCAAGCGACTTGACGAGCGCGGGGACGTCTTCGCGCCGGTGCTGACGACGCCGCAGCGGCTCCCGCGCCTGCAGTGACGGGCCGCCTCACAGGACCGGGCGACCCCCGGTCACGGCGATCCGTGCCCCGGACACGTAGCTCGACTCGTCCGAGGCCAGCATGACGTAGATGGGCGCGAGCTCCGCGGGCTGTCCCGCACGGCCGAGCGGGGTGTCGCCGCCGAAGCTCTTCACCTTCTCCTCCGGCATCGTCGAGGGGATGAGTGGCGTCCAGATCGGGCCCGGCGCCACGCTGTTGACCCTGATGCCGTCCGGTCCGAGTAGCTGAGCCAGGCTGGCACAGAAGTTGGCGATGGCCGCCTTGGTGGCCGCATACGGAGCCAGCGTCGGCGACGGCATGTCGGAGTTCACCGACGAGCTGCCGATGATCGACCCGCCGGACCGCATGTGCGGTAGTGCCGCTTTGACCAGGTAGAAGAACGCGGAGACGTTCGTCGCGAACGTGTGCTCCCACTCGTCGTCGGAGATCTCGTCGAGGCTTTCGTGGCTCATCTGGTAAGCCGCGTTGCTCACCAGCACGTCGATCTGGCCGAACTCGGCGACCGCCCGGTCGATGATGTCGCGGCACTGCTGGGCCTGGGCGATGTCACCCGGCAGCAGCACCGCCTTCCGGCCGGCCTCCCGGACCAGGCGCGCCGTGTCCTCGGCGTCCTCGTCCTCGTTGAGGTACGACAGCAGCACGTCAGCGCCTTCACGCGCATACGCGATCGCCACCGCCCTTCCGATCCCGCTGTCCGCGCCGGTGATCACCGCCTTCTTCCCCGCGAGGCGGCCGGTGCCGCGGTAGGACTCCTCGCCGTGGTCTGGACGAGGCCGCATCTGGGCGGTGGTGCCGGGCGGTTCCTGGGTCTGGGCAGGTTGGCTCATGCCGGCTCGTTACCCCACCCGAGACTCCGTATGCGTCCGACGTGCGCGTGAGACGGTTGGGCCCATGGTCAGCGCGCTGCCCCGGGACGTCACGCCGATGCTCGCGACCGCCGGGCGCCTGCCGGAACACGACGACGGCTGGGCCTACGAGATCAAGTTCGACGGCGTGCGGGTCCTCGCCTTTGTCGAACAGGGCAAGGCGACGCTGGTGACCCGCAACGGCAACGAGGTCACCGCGTCCTACCCCGAGCTGGCGGACATCGCGGGGCCCCTCGACAACCGGTCCGCCATCCTCGACGGCGAGGTGGTCGTCTTCGATGACAAGGGTCGGACCGACTTCTCGCTGCTCCAGTCCCGGATGCACGTCCGCGCGCCGTCGGAGGCACTGCGGCGCTCGGCCCCGGTCAAGCTGCTCGTCTTCGACCTGTTGTTCCTCGACGGCGCGTCGCTCATGCCGCGGTCGTACGACGAGCGGCGTGCCGCGTTGCTCGACCTCAGGCTACGAGCGACCTCATGGGACACGCCGCGGGCCGTCCAGGGAGACGGGCCGACGATCCTCGAGGCGTCCCGGGAGCAGGATCTCGAGGGCATCATGGCCAAGCAGCGCTCCTCGCCCTACCTGCCCGGTCGGCGGGTCACGACATGGCTGAAAGTCAAGAACATCCGCCGCACCTCCGCGGTCGTCGTCGGCTGGCGGCCGGGCGAGGGCAACCGCGAGGGGCACCTCGGCTCGCTGCTGCTGGGCGTCCACGGCGAGAGCGGGTTCGAGTATGCGGGGCAGGTCGGCACCGGGTTCACCGCCACGACGCTGGCCCAGCTCGAGGGCCTGCTGAAACCGTTGACCGCCAAGGCGTCCCCGCTCGACCAACCGGTTCCGCGGGCACAGGCGCGCGACGCGATCTGGGTGAGCCCGACCCTGGTGGCCGAGGTCGACTACACCGAGTGGACACGGGACGGCCGACTGAGGCACCCCGCCTTCAAGGGGCTGCGCGACGACTACGACCCGGCGAAGGTGGTCAGGGAGTAGGCGCCGTCTCCACCTCGATGGCGTCGAGGTCCTCCACCCCCCGGGTCCGCACGACCGGCGACCGCCACAGGAACAGCACGCCGAGACAGCCGCATACCCCGGCCACTACCAGCGTGATCGGTATCCCGACCCACTCAGCCATGAGCCCGCCGAGCAGCGCTCCGAGCGGGCGGATCCCGTAGTTGACCGTCGCGTACGCCCCGGCCGAGCGGCTGCGCATCCGGTCCGGCGTCATCGCGGTCTGGATCGAGTTGACGTTGATGTCGTAGAACATGACCCCCACGGAGCTGACGAACTCGACCGCGGCGAGCACCGCGATCTTCACCCAGTCCGGACCCGACGCCAGCGGGATGAACGCCAAGGGCGCGCAGAACAGCACCGCCCCGACGACGCCGGCCACACCGGGACCCAGCCGGCGGGCCATCCGGGACGCGCCGACGGCGCCGACGAGTCCGCCCACCGCGCCGACGCCGAAGGCCAGCCCGATCTGGCCGGCGTCCAGCTCGAGGGTTCGGCTGGCGAAGAGGATCACCACGGCGGACGCGACGAAGGTGAAGAAGTTGAGGACCGTCGAGCAGCCGAGCGTGGCTCGCAGGTATGGGTGACGTCGAAGGAACCGCAGCCCTTCCACGGCCCGACGCCACAGTCGCGGGCTCTCGTGCCGGCCGGCCACCGGTGGCTCCTCCACCCGGACGGAGGCGATGGCCAACGCCGACGCGACGAACGAGACGGCGTCGACCACCATCGCGACGGGCGCCGTGACCGCCTGGATCAGCAGTCCCCCGAGCGCCGGTCCCGCGATGAAGGAGCCCGACCGGGTCGCGCTGAGCAGTGAGTTCGCCTGCAGGTACTGGTCGCGGCGGACCAGTCGCGCGAAGAACGGCTGGTACGAGGTCTGGTAGAGCACCCCGCCCGCCCCGAGGACGAGCGCGACCGCATACAGCAGCCACATCGACATGAAGCCGATGCCGTGCGCGGCCGGCAGCACCGCGACCGCGGCCGCCTGCACGAGGTTGGCGACGACGAGGAGCCGCTTCTTGCGGCGATGGTGGTCGACCCAGGCTCCGACGACGACGGAGAGGAGGTTGGGAGCCCAGATAGCCGCCGTCAGCACGCCGACCTCGGCCGGGCTGGCGTGCAACGTCGTCACGGCGATGAGGGGCAGGGCCAGCTCGGACACCCGGTCGCCGAGCTGCGAGACGGTCTGCCCGCCCCAGTATGTCGCGAACCGCCGGTCGCGCCACAGCGGTCGGGTCTGCGTCTCGCGCAGCTCCGTCACGACGCCGAGCCGTCGGGTTTGGCAGGCAGGGTGTAGCGGAGCAGCCGTACCGATCGCGTCCCCGGCGGGTGCGAGCCGGCCGGCTGATCCTTGCGCAGGACATAGGGCGTCAGGACCTGCTCGATCGCGGCCTCGATCGCATGGAGCTCCTCCGGCGTGACGAGGATCCGGGTGTTGGCCCGCCCGGCCAGGCGCCGCCACTGTGGTTCGAGCTGCGGCTCGTCCTCGGAGCGCCATCGACCCACGAGGTCGCCCTCAACGCTCTCCATCACCTGCTCGAGGGCTCGGGCGGCCGCAGCGGTGTCCTCATCCGCCTCCGCCGCGAAGCGGAACCCACGGGAAACCGCCTCCCACCACCGTTCCCGGCCGTGGTCGCGCAGCGCCGCCGCGTCGGAGGCGTCCCGGACCAGGCCGTGGGCGGCCAGCTGGCGCAGGTGCCAGCTGGTCACCGACGGGCTGGCCCCGACCGTCTCGGAGAGGCGGGTGGCGGTCGACGGGCCGTCGCCCTGGAGTCGGGTCAGGATGGCCAGACGGACCGGGTGGGCCAGCGCGCGCATACCTCGCGCGTCCAGCTCGACGTCGCCGTAGGGGTTGGCCATGCAGCGCTCCTTCGAGAGATTTCTATCGATAGGACCCTCTCAAAAGGTCCGGCGGTCGTCAAGCCACTCCCCCAGCGGGCGTCCTCAGCTGCTGTGCGGGGTGGCCGCCAGACCCTGCTCGTCTATCGCGGCGCGGAGGGCGGAGTACGAGGCGATCAGGGTGCGGCGCTCCTCCACCAGCGTGGGGTCCGTCAGCGAGCAGCCCGCCTGGACCCAGGTGTCGGAGAGAGCCATCGC
>DATLPT010000117.1:0-31913 GCA_035535635.1 Lapillicoccus sp.
CACCTCGCCTTCGCGCAGCGCTTCCTGCCGGGAGTGGAGGACGGGTGGAGGGTCGCCCTCCGCGCCGCGACCGCCGGCGAGGACTTCTCCGGGTCCGCACGTGAGCTCGGAGCGGCGACCGCGCACATCCATCTCAGCCTCGCCGACGCCCTGGGCTCTGCACCGGCCAGCGACGCCGTCAAGGCCGAGCTGGTGGGCGTGATCCGGTCCCGTTACGACGCGGCTGTCGGGGAGGTGCCCACGCTCGCGGCCCACGAGGTTCTGGTCACGGCCGCCCTCGATGCCCTGGCCGCCCGGGAGTGGCCCGACGTGCAACGGGTCCACGGGGACTACCACCTGGGCCAGGTGCTCCACACGGGTGAAGGCTGGATGGCGGTCGACTTCGAGGGCGAGCCGTTGCGACCGCTCCCCGAACGGGTCCGGCCCGACCTCGCGCTGCGAGACGTCGCGGGCATGCTGCGCTCGTTCGACTACGTCGGCGGCTCGGTCGAGCTCAGCGAGCCGAACCGGTCCGCCCGCAGCTGGGTGGCGGCGTGCCGCGGCGCCTTCCTCGAGGGGTACCGAGACGTGACCGGGCTGGACCCGGTTCGCACGGCTCCGTTGCTGAGCGCCCTAGAGCTCGACAAGGCCCTGTACGAGGTGATCTACGAGGTCCGCAACCGGCCGGGCTGGCTCGGGATCCCGCTGGCCGCGGTCGAGCGGCTCGTTGCCGACACCAGTTCCGACCTCTCCGTCCAGCAGGTCCCCATCGCCCGGGAGGGTGCCTCATGAAGACCGTCCGCACGACCGCAAGCCTCGGTGACCTCGGGCCGCTCCAGGCGTTCGTCGAGGGACGCAACGCCAAGCCGCACGACTTCCTCGGGCACCACCTCGGCCCCGGTGGCCTGACCGTCACCGCATACCGGCCGCTGGCCACGAGCGTGCGGGTGCGACTGGCCGACGGCGCCGTCATGGACCTCGGGCACGTGCGGCACGGCGTGTGGTCCGGAACCGCCCCCGACGTGACGTCGACCAACGACTACCGCCTCCTCGTCGCCTACGACGACGGCGTCGAGCACGAGCAGGACGACCCCTACCGCTTCGCCCCCACGCTCGGCGAGATGGACCTGCACCTGTTCAACGAGGGCCGGCACGAACGGCTCTGGACCGTTCTCGGCGCCCACGTGCGCCGCTACCGCGGCCCGCTCGGGGAGGTCCGCGGTGTGTCGTTCGCCGTCTGGGCGCCCCGGGCCGCGGCGGTCCACATGATCGGCGACTTCAACGGGTGGGACCGGGTTTCGCACCCGATGCGGTCCCTCGGTCAGAGCGGGGTCTGGGAGCTGTTCATCCCCGGCGCCGACCCTGACATGAACTACCAGTACGCGATCCGCAGCGCGACGGGTCACGTCGCGGTCCACACCGACCCCATGGCCCAACGCACCGAAGTGGCCCCGAAGCAGGCCGCCATCGTCTTCGAGTCCGCCTACGAGTGGAACGACGGCGACTGGATGGAGAACCGCGCGTCACACAACCCGCACAACGGCCCGATGAGCATCTACGAGGTCCATCTCGGCTCGTGGCGGCAGGGTCAGAGCTACGTCGACCTCGCGGAGCACCTGGTCAACTACGTCCGTGACCTGGGCTTCACGCACATCGAGCTGCTGCCCGTCATGGAGCACCCCTTTGTGCCGTCGTGGGGCTACCACGTGACGAACTACTACGCGCCCACCTCGCGCTTCGGCTCGCCCGACGACTTCCGCTATCTCATGGATCGCTTGCACCAGAACGGGATCGGCGTCATTCTCGACTGGGTTCCCGGCCACTTTGCCACGGACGAGTGGGCCCTTGCCCGGTTCGACGGCCAGCCGCTCTACGAGCATCCCGACCCCCGCAAGGGCTGGCACCCGGAGTGGGGGTCGAACATCTTCGACCTCGGTCGCCCCGAGGTGCGCAACTTCCTCGTCGCCAACGCGCTCTACTGGTTCGAGGAGTTCCACGCCGACGGGCTGCGCGTCGACGGCGTCGCCTCGATGCTCTACCTCGACTACTCGCGCCAGCCCGGCGAGTGGATACCCAACTCCTACGGAGGCCGAGAGAACCTCGAAGCGGTGCAGCTGCTCCAGGAGGTCAACGCCACCGCATACCGCGAGTACCCCGGCATCGTCTCCGTCGCCGAGGAGTCGACGTCGTGGTCCGGCGTCACCGCGACCACCGCGAAGGGCGGCCTGGGGTTCGGGTTCAAGTGGAACATGGGCTGGATGAACGACGCCCTGCGCTACCTCGGCCAGGACCCGATCTTCCGCCAGTACCACCACAACTCGCTGACCTTCGCCCTGATGTATGCCTTCAGCGAGAACTTCGTCCTGCCGATCAGCCACGACGAGGTCGTGCACGGCAAGGGCTCGCTGTTACGCAAGTCGCGTGGCACCCGCGACGAGCAGCTGGCCACGTTGCGGGCCTTCCTCGGCTACATGTGGGCGCACCCCGGCAAGCAGCTGATCTTCATGGGCTCCGAGTTCGCGCAGGAGTCGGAGTGGGCCGAGGGCCGCAGCCTGGACTGGTGGCTGCTCGACCAGCCGGCCCACTACCGTGTGCACGCGCAGGTCAAGGATATGAACCGGATCTACGGCGAGCGCCGCGAGATGTGGGAGTACGACAACGACGCGGCCGGCTTCCGCTGGCTGAATGCCGACGACGCGAGCCACAACACGTTCGCCTTTCTTCGCTATGGCGCGGGAGATCGCGCCGCCGACGCCCCGGTCATGGCCGTGGTCACGAACTTCAGCGGCATGACCCACGAGCCGTACCGCATCGGGGTGCCGCGGCCGGGCGGCTGGCGCGTCATCCTCGACACCGCGGGCTACCGGCCCGACTCGCCCAGCTCGGCCGGCGTCGTCATCCAGGCGGAGTCGCAGTCGTGGGACAACCAGCCCTACGCCGTGAACGTCACGGTTCCGGCGCTGTCGACCGTATGGCTCATCCCCGACCCGACCTCGACAGGAGCGTGACCGTGAACCACCCGCGTGCCGGCCAGCCCGCCCAGGCGGAGGACCTCGTCGACGTCACCGCGCTGGTCGACGCCTACTACGACCGCGTGCCCGACGCGTCGAACCCCGACCAGATGGTCGTGTTCGGGACGTCCGGGCACCGCGGGTCGAGCCTCAAGACCGCCTTCAACGAGGCGCACATCCTGGCCACGACCCAGGCGATCTGCGAGTACCGCGCGTCGGTCGGCGTCGACGGACCGCTGCTCATCGGCCGCGACACGCACGCGCTGTCCGAGCCGGCCTGGACGTCGGCGCTCGAGGTGCTCGTGGCCAACGGCGTCACCGTTCTCATCGACTCCCGCGACGGTTACACGCCGACACCGGCGGTGTCGCACGCGATCCTCACCCTCAACCGAGGGAAAGTTGGCACCGGGGCGGGCGGCGCGGGTCTGGCCGACGGCATCGTCGTCACGCCCTCGCACAACCCGCCTTCCGACGGCGGCTTCAAGTACAACCCGACCCACGGCGGGCCGGCCGATACCGACGCGACCTCGGTGATCGCGGCCCGCGCCAACGAGCTCATCCGTGACGCGCTTCGCGGGGTTCGGCGGGTGTCGCTGGAGCAGGCGCGCGCCGAGGTCGGCAGGTACGACTTCATGAGCCGTTACGTCGACGACCTCCCGGCGGTGGTCGACCTCGCGGCCATCCGGGAGGCCGGCGTGCGGATCGGCGCCGACCCGCTCGGCGGCGCCTCAGTGGCGTACTGGGCCGAGATCGGCACCCGGCACGGTCTCGACCTCACCGTGGTGAACCCCGAGGTCGACCCGACGTGGCGGTTCATGACCCTGGACTGGGACGGCAAGATCCGGATGGACTGCTCCTCGCCGTCGGCGATGGCGTCGCTCATCGGGCGCAAGGACGAGTACGACATCGCCACCGGTAACGACGCCGACTCCGACCGGCACGGCATCGTCACACCGGACGCCGGGCTCATGAACCCCAACCACTACCTGGCCGTCGCGATCCAGTACCTCTACGGCGGCGCCCGTCCTGGGTGGCCGGAGGCGACGGCGATCGGCAAGACGCTCGTGTCATCGTCGATGATCGACCGGGTGGCCTCCGACCTCGGGCGCCGGCTGCTCGAGGTGCCGGTCGGCTTCAAGTGGTTCGTGCCGGGACTGCTCGACGGGTCGGTGGGCTTCGGTGGCGAGGAGTCGGCGGGGGCCTCGTTCCTGCGGTTCGACGGGACGGTGTGGACGACCGACAAGGACGGGATGATCCTGGCGTTGCTTGCGTCCGAGATCCTCGCCAAGTCCGGGAAGACCCCGAGCCAGCACTACGCCGAGCTGGTCGAACGGCACGGCGACCCGGCATACGCTCGCATCGACGCCGCGGCCAACCGGGAGGAAAAGGCGGCCCTGGCGGCCCTCTCGCCCGAAGCCGTGGCCGCGGAAACCCTTGCGGGAGAGCCCATCACGGAAAAGCTGACCTCGGCTCCCGGCAACGGCGCCAAGATCGGCGGGCTCAAGGTCGTCACCCAGGACGCGTGGTTCGCAGCGCGGCCGTCGGGTACCGAAGACGTCTACAAGATCTACGCCGAGTCGTTCCGTGGGTGGGACCACCTCGCGGAGGTACAGGCCGAGGCGAAGGACGTCGTCGGCGCCGCCCTCAGGACCTGAGGTGTCCCCGCTCGCGAATCACGAGGCGCGGACTGACGTCCGATAGGCCTGAGCCGCGGCAGCGGCCAGGGTGGCGTGGCCACGGTCGTTCGGGTGAACGGCGTCGTCGTCGAGCATCGTCGTCGCGTCCCACGAGTCGACGTGGACCAGGACGGCTTGCCGGTGCCGCGCGGCCACCTGCTCCATCCGCCGGTTGTACTCCTCGACCGCAGCCGTGGAGCCCTGGTCGTGCGGAGGATATCCGCGGTAGTCGAGCAACGGCGGCTGTTCGACGAGCAACACCACGGCATCGGACGCGGCCTCGCACGCCGTCACGACGGTCTCGAGAGCGGACGTGTAGGCCTCCAGGGCGGTCGCGTCCATCCCGTGGAGCCGTGCGTCGTTGAGCCCCATGAGGACGACGTAAGCTTCGGCGCGGACCGCGCCCTCCCGCCGGACCAGCGCGGCGGTTTCGGGAGCCGACGACCCGCCGATACCGCGGTTGACCGGAGACATCCCGAGGAGGGCGGCGGCGAGCTCCGTGAGGCCGCGCTCCGGACGACTGGCCGCCTCGCCGGCCACCCAGGAATGTCCATACGCGGCGAGCCGTGGCGTCGGGGTGTTGCGTCTCGTCACACTGTCTGCCCTACCAGACGCCGGTCCAGAGGCGACGGCGCGGGTGCGTCGGACAGGAGATGCCGGGTGGTCCGAAGTCCCCAAGCATCAAGGTCGTCGATGCGGTCGGACGCCGATCGCAAGCCCCCGAACCGTTCGATGAGGTGGGCCCACTGGCGACGGAGCTCGAAACCGGGCCGAGCGACGAGGCAGTCCGGGTCGTTGACCCAGAACCGCCCGTGCTGCCACGCCCGCGTCCTGATGGCCCGCTCTCCTCGCGGCCTCCCGAGGGGCGAAGGCTCGTCGGCCGGGTTCATGACGTCTCCCGAGACGCGCATCGCGTCGACGAGCCCGACGCTCGGCAGCAGGGGCGCGCCGCAGCCGAGGAGGTAGGCGTCCTTGCCGAATGCCTCGCGCACGACGGCCAGCCCCTGCCGGTATGCCGCGACCGGGCTGACATCCTCGTAACGCCGGCCGTGGAGGGCGCCGGTGTAGAGGAAGTCGAGCTTGACGTAGTCGATCTCCAGGTCCCGCAAGGCGTGGAGGCTGGCCCGCAGGTGAGCTGCCGCTCCGGGATGCGTGACGTCAAGGCCGTGCAGGGACTGGCCCCAGTTGCGGCCCCCGTCCCCGACGAGCCAGTTCGGGTGGTCCCGAGCCAGTCGGCTGTTGGATCCCACGGTCAACGGGGCGACCCAGATCCCCGCGCGCCGGCCTCGGTCGTGGATCCGGGCGACGAGGTCGGGGAGCCGCCGGAAGCGCTCGGAGTATGCGTCCCAGTCGCCGATGCCGGCCTGCCAGCCGTCGTCGAGCTGCACCACGTCGACCGGCAGGTCGAAGCGGTCCATCGCCGCGAGGTTTTCGTCGATGTCGGCCGGCGTGACGTCGAGGAAGTAGTGGTACCAGGAGCACCACACGCTGGGTGGCGCGGCGATCGCGCGGACTCCGCAGCGGGCGGCCCACTCGTCCCCGAACGCGACGAGGGCGTCGGCGACGTTCCCGTCGATGTCGGTGACCCGCATCGGGCCGTCGGCCGAGACGACGACCCGTCCTGCGACCGGGTGTGCCCGGATCGTCGGCACGCGGCCGAGGCCCTCGATCGTGCCGGCCAGTGTGTAGAGCCGGGTGCGACCATCCCCACCGTCGAGAGCCAGAACGCCTTCGGACTGGAATCCCGTTGCCGGAGAAGGTGATTCGGGCCGGAACCGCATCAGCTGCTGCCAGCTTCGCTGTGGGCGGGGCGAGGCCTCGCACAGGCGGTAGGTGCCGGCGGGGCTCCAGCTCTGCCAGCCCGCCTCGTGGATCCGAGCTCGCCGGGACGTGACCGCGACCTCGTCCACGATGTCGAACGTCCCCACTATCCGGACTCTAACCGTGGGGAGTCGAGCGCCCGTCGCGGGACCCGTGCTTGTATCGGTCGCATGGCCGGACCTCGCATCGTTCGCTTCGCCGGGCCGCGGCAGGTCGACGTCGTCACGGGCACTCCAGAGGAGTGTCCGTCGGGGATGGTGAGGGTCCGCACCCTCTACTCGGGGATCTCGGCCGGCACCGAGCTGACCGCATACCGCGGGTCCAACGTCTACCTCAACAAGCGCTGGGACGCGGGCAGCAGGCTCTTCGTGCCCGGGGAGCACTCGGTCTCCTACCCGATCTCCGGATGGGGGTACAGCGAGGTCGGTCAGGTCGTCGAGGTGGGCGACGAAATCGTTGGGCCGACAGAGGAGCTCCCAGCCGTGGGGGACATCGTCTACGGCGTGTGGGGCCATCGCAGCGAGGCCGTGGTGCCCGCCACCGAGCTGGCCGGGCACCGACTCCCGGACGCCATGGACCCCATCGCGGGAGTCTTCGTCCATGTCGGGGCCGTCGCCCTCAACGCGGTGCTCGCCGCCGATCTACACGTGACCGAGTCGGTCGTCGTCAGTGGCCAGGGTGTCATCGGGCTGCTGGCCACGCGGCTCGCCGTGCTCAGTGGCGCTGCCGTCATCGCGGTGGACGGCTTCGCGCGACGCCGCATTGCCGCCACCCAGTTCGGGGCCGCCCATGCCCTGGACCCCGCGTCGCGAACCGACGTCGCGGTGGAAGTTCGCAGGCTCACCGGAGCGGGAGCGGACGCGGCCATCGAGATCAGCGGGGCGTATCCCGCGCTGCACCAAGCGATCCGGTCGGTCCAGCCTGGTGGACGCGTCGTCGCAGCGGGGTTCTATCAAGGGTCGGCCACCGGACTGGACCTGGGCAGGGAGTTCCACCACAACCGCGTCAGCATCGTCGCCGCTCAGATCGGAGGCGTGCCCACGGCGGTCTCGAACCGCTGGGACCGGGCCCGGCTGCACCGTGCCGTGCTGGAGCTCGTCACCACCGGCGGACTCGACGTCAAGCGGCTCGTGACGCACGTGGTACCCGTTGAACAGGCAGCAACCGCATACCGTCTTCTCGACATGCAGCCCGCCGAGGCCCTCCAGGTGGTGCTGGACTTCCGCGCTGGTCCGACGGACTCGGCGTCCGGGTGACGACGGCCGTCAGCGCCGATCCAGCCACAGCAACGCAACAGCGGCGGTCCACGACTGGTTCTGGCTGCCGAGGGGCTCTCCCGTGGACGGCTCGTAGTACTCACCGAAGCGAAGGTCGGACAGCTGGGCGAGGGACTGCTGACGAAGCGCCTCGTAGGCCTGATGCTCACCATGCGTCGCGCAGGCCCACGCCATGAACCAGTTCATCACCGGCCAGACCGGGCCTCTCCAGTAGGTGCGGGGGCGGTAGTCGTCGGACGCGGGGGACGTCGACGGAATGAGGGCGAACCGCAGGTCGGGATGTGCCAACCACCGCTCCCCTCGAAGGATCTCCCACTGGCGACCCCGGACGGCGGCGTCTCCGGAGCAGAGCAGCGGAGCGAAGCCGGCGATGGTCTCCGTCGCTACCCACTGGTCGGCGCGGACGTCGTGGTCCCGGGCCAGGCCGGTGCTCGGGTCGAGGGTGGACGCCACTCCGTCCGCGAAGCGCGCCGCAAGGTCGTGCTGCTCCCTCGCGTCGTCGTCGCGGCCCAGCTCGTCCGCGAGCCCCCCGAGGACATCGCACGCCATGGACATCACGGCGGACATGAACACGTCTTGAACCCGGAAGTCGACGACCTGTCGGACTCGGTCGTCGTCGAAGCCGACCTCGGCCATCTGCTGGACCAGCCAGAGGTAGCGGTCGTACTCCTGCTCGCTCGGCCGCTCTGATGCGTCGGCGTGCTTGAGATCGGTGCGCTCGTACGGCTCGAGGTCGCCTGGTGAGACCCGCGCATAGGGCCCGTCGAACCGCGGCGAGTTGTCCATCCCCGACTCCCAGCCGTGATGGATCTCGAGCAGCCCGACGCCACCCGGGTCCCTGGCGGTAGCCAGCCAGCGGTGCCACCTGACCCATCGGTCGAAGGTGTCGCGGACGAACCGTTCGGCGTCGTCCTGCACCTCGCCTCCGACCTCGCGGGCCGCGTCGACGAGAAAGCGCAACGCAATCGCGTGGACTGGCGGTTGGCAGATTCCGCTGCTGAGGACCCCGTCCGGCGACGCTCCGATCGTGCCCCAACGATGCACGTCGGGGAAGTAGCCCGGGGTGTCCGAGAAGACGATGTGAGGGATCATCCCCGATTCCCACTGGGCCTCGGCGAGGGTCCGCATCTCCTGGACCGCGCGCGGAACCGACAGCCGCGTAAGGCCCATCGCCACGAAGGCGGCGTCCCAGCTCCACATGTGCGGATAGAGGCGGGGCGCTGCGGTGATCATCGTCCCGAGGTCGTTGTCGCGCAGCACCCCCTCCGCTCGCTCACGCAACATCTGAGGGTCCGTGGAAGTCCGTGAGTCGGTCGCCTCCCGCTCGGCCACGCGGACGCCTCCTACGACGTAGCGTCAGCGGGGACGTCGGCCTGCGGCGCGGTGTGCTCGTGGGAGCCGTCGTCGTCAGCGCTCCGGGGTGCGCGCGGCTTACCGGTGTCTGCCGGCCGCCGGTCCGAGAGCAGCGCGAGCCCGGTCTCCTTGTCATAGATGCGCATGGCCTCCGGCGCCACGCGCAACCAGACCTCCTGATGCGGCTCGGAGCGCACCGTGGGCGGCGTCTGGGCCTTCAGCACCTGACCATCGACATCAACCGTGAGCAGGGTCGCCGCACCGAGCGGCTCGACGACCTGGACAGTCGCCCGCAACGCCTCGGCCGGTCGGTCGTCGCGGAGCACCTCGATGTTCTCCGCCCGCACGCCCAGGCTGACCTGCCCCTGCATGGTGCCTCCGCCATCGGCGGAACGAAGGTGCTCGGGTCCGTGGATCTGCTGCTCGCCGACTCGGAGGTTGCCGTCGGCCGTCGCCTCAGCGTCGAGGAAGTTCATCGGAGGCGAGCCCAGGAAGCCTCCGACGAAGGTGTCGACCGGATCGTCGTAGACGTCGATCGGATCACCCAGCTGCACGATCTCGCCCTTGCGCATGACGGCTACCCGGTCCGACAGGGACAGCGCCTCGACCTGGTCATGGGTCACGTACACGGTGGTGGTGCCGATGTCCTGCACGATCTTCTTCAGCTCAGCCCGGAAGTCCAGGCGCAGCAGCGCGTCGAGGTTCGACAACGGCTCGTCCATGAGAAGCACGTCGGAGTCCATGACGATGGCCCGTGCGACCGCAACCCGTTGACGCTGGCCACCGGAGAGCTGGGCCGGGTAGCGGTCGAGGTACGGCTCGAGGCGGAGGATGTCGGCCGCCCTGTCGACCTTCTTCTTGATCTCCGCCCTGGGCGTCTTGTTCATGACCAGGCCGAAGGCGATGTTGTCGCGCACCCGCCGGTGGGGGAACACCGCATACGACTGGAAGACCATGGACAGGTTGCGGGACTGAGGAGGCAGGTAGGTGATGTCCCGGCCGCCGATGGCCACCGATCCCGAGTCGGGGAGCTCCAAGCCGGCGACCATCCGCAGCAGGGTGGTCTTGCCGCACCCGGACGGGCCGAGCAGCACCATGAACTCGCCGTCGTGGATGTCGAGGGATACGTCGTCCGTGGCCGGCTCGGTCGTACCGGGGTAGACCTTGACGAGATGCGAGATGTGGATGTCAGCCATGTCGGGTGCCTGTCTGGATCGTCATCGGATCGTCGACCCCCACATGTTGGTGAGGTACTTGCGCATGAAGAAGATGAATAAGAGAGCGGGCACCACGAGGACGAATCCGCCCGCGAACCGGTAGGCGAGGGGCGAGTCCGACAAGGACGACAGCACCTGGGCCGGCAACGTCCGGTGGTTCAGAGTGAGGATGGCCGCGCCGAGGACCTCGTTCCACGACATGACGAACGTGAAGATCGACGCCGCGGCGATGCCCGGTATGGCCATCGGCAGCACGACCTTCCGGAAAGCCTGGAAGGGTGTGCAGCCGAAGATGCGAGCGGCTTCCTCGACGTCGGCCGGAACGCCCACGAAGATGCTGGCGGTGATGAGGATCGCCGTGGGTAAAGCCAAGGCCGAGTGCAACAGCGTGACGGCTAGGACCGAGTCGTAGAGACCGACGTTGAGGAAGAGGCTGGCGAGGGGGACGGACAGGACGACGATCGGCAGGGCTCTGGTGAAGAGCATGAACAGCTGGTAGGGCTCACGGCCGCGGAACGCGAAGCGAGCCACCGCATACCCCGCCGGGATGCCGATGATGAACGACAACACCAGCGTGGCCAGGCCCACCTGGATGGAGTTGACCACTCCAGGAATGACGCCGGTCGACTGCATGAAGACCGAGATGGTCTCCGTGGAGAAGTTGGTCGGGAGCAGGTCGAGGGGAAACTCGTTGAGGGACGCACGGGTGCTGAAGGCGGCCAAGGCGATCAGGTAGATCGGGACGGCCATGAACAGCGTGATCGCAATGCACACGACCTGCAGCCAGACTCGGTCGCGCTTGCGCTTGCGCTCCGGGCCGTGGTCGGGCTCTGGTGTCGTCAGCTGGGGGCGCGCCGCTCCCGCCTGCTCCGTTGGGGTCGTCGCCGTCGTCATGTCTTCACCTCCGACTGGTCGCGCAGCAGCCGCAGGTAGAACACCGCCGTGATCATCGAGGCCAGCATGACGACCAGGGCGATGGCCGAGGCCACGTTGGGGTTCTGCAGCGATGTACTCCAGCGATAGGTCTCGCCGACGATGAGCGGAAAGTTCTGGCCGGTGAGGGCTTGGGCTACCGCGAAGGTCTGGAACGCGAGAATCGTGCGGAGGATGAGAGCCACCTGCAGGCTCGGTCGCAGCAGTGGAAGGGTGACGTAACGCAGAGTGGCCCAGGATCCGGCTCCGAAGACCGCCGCAGCTTCTTCATAGTCCTTGGGGATGCTCTGCAGGCCGGCCACGAGGATCACGAACACCAGTGCGGTCGCTCGCCACAGCTCGGCGATGACCACCGTGAGGAACATCGTCCCGTAGTTCTGGTAGTTCAGCCACGAGAAGGTCGGCAGATGCAGGTCGGCGAGGACGCTGTTGAGGTAGCCCTGGTCGGTGAACACGGCCAGCCACACCAGGCCGGCAGCGAGATCGCTCACGGCCAGCGGGACCGCCCAGAGGAAGAAGTACAGCCCTGAGAACCGAGGCTTGGCTCTCAGCATCAACGCCATCGTCAACGCCAGGACGAACTGTAGAGGGATCAGCACGACGATGAGCAGCGCGGTGTTGCGGACCGCCGGCCAGAAGTACGGATCGGCCAGCATCCGCTGAATGTGCTCGAGGGTAAACCCGTCAGGCCCGGTGAAGGCCTCACCGATCCCGACCAGCATCGGGTAGGCGAACATCAACGTCATGAACGCGATCGACGGGGCGATCAGCCACAGTGCCGGGTTGCGCCGGCGGCGAGCCCTGGTCGGCATCGCTGGCGGCGGTGCGACGGTGCTGGCCGGGGCGGCGGTCATCACATTGCCTTGCAGACCTGACCAGTCTGGACCGGGTCAGGCGGCCAGCACGGCACCTTCAGGTCGGCGAGGATCGCGTTCAGCTGTTGGCCCTGCGCTTGCAGCGTGGATTGCACGTCCTTGCCGTTGAGGCAGATCTCCTGGAAGCAGTTCTTGTAGAGCTGGCCCACCTCGCCGTCCTTGGCGCCCAGGCCGACCGGCGGCAGGGCGAGGATGGCATCCTCAGCGCCCTGCTGCGCAGCGACCGCCTTGGCCTCCATCTGGATCGCCGGTGGCAGGTCGCTGGGTGGATCGGCCTTCACGGTCGGGAAGAAGGCATTTGATTTGAGCGTCGCGTTCTGCGCCTCGGGAGTCGACAGGCTCTTGATCGCAGCAATCGTCTTCTCGCGATCCGGGGCGCCCTTCGGGATGGCCATGCCGCCGACCACGAGCAGGTACCCGAGGCCCTTGGGGCCCGAGGGCGCCGCCACCATGGTCCAGTCGTCCGGCTTGTCACCCACGGCGCCGACGAGACGAGCGACGTGGTCCCATGCGACGAGAACTTCGCCGCGCGCCAGCGGCTCCTGCATGAAGTCGTAGTTCGTCGACGCCGGATTCATGTACTGCCAGAGGTTCTTCATGTAGGTCCACGCCGTGACGGCATCCGCGTTCATGAAGGTCGTGATCTGACCGCCGGTGAAGCTCGGGAGCAGGAACCCCTGGTAGAAGCGGTGGTGCAACCCCTTCGGGCCCGCGGGTATGCCGAAGACGGCCTTGCCGCCGTTGCCGTCCTTGGCGGCCTTGGCCCAGGCGAGGTACTGGTCATAGGTCAGGTTGTTGACGTCGGCCCCGGAAGGAAGCCACTGCAGCGCCTTCTTGTTGACCGCCACGACGTAGGACGCCTGGATCCACGGGATGTACTTGGTCTGCGTCCCGCCGAGCTTGGCCAGCTCGAGGAGGTCTTTGGCGTAGCCCTTGTCCTGGAGCTCCGCGGCGAGCGAGGACAGATCCTCCAGCTGGTCCGTGAAGGGAGCCAGGTCGCCGTGCAGCCCGCCGACGAAGTGGATCTGGACCTTGCCGGCTGCCACCTGGGACTTGATCGTGGTCGAGAAGACGCCTTGGTCGACCGGGTTGAAGTTGACGCCGGGTGCGTACTGCTTGAGCACCGCTTCGTACTTCTGTCGCTCCTCGACCGGGTTGAACTGAGTGGCCATGAAGGTGAGGGCTCCGCCCTCTCCGCCACCACCACCACCGCCGCCGCCACTGGTGCTGGCACTGCACGCGGCGGCCATGGAGGCGACGGCCGCCGTGCCGAGTGAGTACTGAAGCAGCGTCCTCCGGGACAGCACGGTCGTTGGTTGCTGCATGGCGTCCATCGGCTCTTCTTCCTTGTCGATCCGATTCTCGTCGATCCGACTGGCCGGGAGGGCGCCTCCCCCGCGACGTGATGCCAAACGCCCTCGCGCATGTGAGCGCAGTGTATGGCCGCATGCAGAACCGGGAAAAGGGCGGCGAGCCCAAGATGGTTGCTCTGGTGCCGCACCGTTACCTTTGGCGTTGCGGCCAATACCTCGCCGTGCGAGGGCCTCAAGGAGCGCGTGTGACCCCGGAACCGAGGCGCTACGAACCGTTGCCCTCGTATGCGCCGGTGACCGGTGCCGTGGACCGGGGGTTCGACGTGGCGGTCCTCACGCTGCCGGAAGAACCGACCGTGCTCGCTGTCGACGGACCGCAGGTCCTCGATTGGGACGCCCTCGTCGCCGGCCTGCGTCGCGCAGCACGGAAGCGCGGGACACCGGTCGAGACCCGTGACGTGCGCGACGACTTTGCGTCGTGGTCGGACGTGTTCGCGCGGACCTCGTCGGCAGTGCTGCGCGACGACCCGGACTTCGAGACCATCCCGGACTGCGACCTTCGGGTCTGCTTCGACACGATTCCCGCCGTGCGGCGTCCACAACGCGGCCTCCTCGTCGTGTACGGCCCGGGCGCGGCGCTGCTCGACCATGACGTCCTGTGGTACGCAGACCTGCCGAAGCGGTTTGCCGAGGCGGCCGTCACGGCGGCCACGGTCACCAACCTCGGTCAGCGGGACGACGACGGACCGGCCAGCACGAAGCGACTGTTCTACGTCGACTGGCCGCTTCTCGACCGTCACCGCGACCGCATCGCCGGCGACATCGGCCGGTGGATCGACACCCAGGACGACGCGGCCAGCCCCACCTCGCTCGACGGCGCCGGCCTGCGCCGGACGATGAGGACCCTGGCGGAACAGCCGTTCCGCACCAGGCCGACCTTCAACACCACCTCGTGGGGGGGCCATTGGGGCCAGAGGACGCTCGGCATGAATCCCGATGCGCGCAACACCGCGTTGGGCTACGAGCTCATCGCCCCCGAGAGCGGGCTGCTCATCGGCGGGCCGGAGGACCGGGTCGAGATCCCCTTCCAGCTGCTCGTCGCCCGTCACCCGCGGCTCGTCATGGGCCCCGAGGTGAACGCGATCTTCGGCACCTCCTTCCCGGTCCGCTTCGACTACCTCGACACCGTTGACGGAGGGAACCTCTCCGTGCACTGTCACCCGCAGGAGCGGTACATGCGGGAGGTGTTCGGCTGGCCGTACACGCAGCACGAGACCTACTACCTCATGGTGGGCGGCGAGAACCGCAGGGTGTTCCTCGGGCTGCGCGCTGACGTCGACGTCGAGCTCTTCGAGAAGGAGGCGCACGAGGCACACCGCCACGGCACCCCGTTCGACATCGAGCGCCACGTGCAGGTCTTCCCCGCCGAGCGGCACCGGCTCTTTCTCATCCCTGCTGGGACGCCGCACGGCAGTGGCGAGGGGAACGTCGTGCTCGAGGTGAGCGCCACGCCGTACCTGTACTCGCTGCGCTTCTACGACTGGCTGCGTCGGGACGCCGGCGGCCAGCAGCGGCCGGTCCACGTCCAGCACGCCTTCGACAACCTCGACCGCGTGCGGACGGGGGCGGCGGTGGGCGAGGAGCTCGCGCCGCAGCCGCGCCCGCTCCGTGACGGGACGGGTTGGCGCGAGGAGCTGCTGGGCGGGCTGCCCGAGATGTTCTTCGAGGTGCGGCGTCTCGTCCTCGAACCGGGTGGCCGGGCGCCCGAAGACACCGCCGGGCGGTTCCACGTCCTCAATGTCGTCGAGGGGTCCGGCGTGACGATCGAGACCGCCGCCGGTCATCGGCACACGTTGGCCTACGCCGAGACCC
The DNA here is from genome assembly GCA_035535635.1 of Lapillicoccus sp. Lineage (GTDB taxonomy): Bacteria > Actinomycetota > Actinomycetes > Actinomycetales > Dermatophilaceae > Lapillicoccus. The sequence goes on from DATLPT010000117.1 coordinate 15,328, forward strand.
TGCTCGTCCCCGCGGCCGTCGGGCGGTACACGCTGCACCAGTCTGGGAAGGCTCGGGTACGCGTCGTCAAGGCGATGGTGCGATGAGCGTCCCAGCGAGTGGGATCCACCCGGTCCTCGACATCGGGGGCACCCACGTCACGGCCGCGCTGGTCGATCTCGGGTCCGGCCGGGTGGTGACCGGCACGACGAGTCGGCGCAGCCTCGACGGCGCCGCTCCAGCCGCCGTCCTGCTCGATCTGATCGTCGGTTGCGCAGCGGACCTGGCCGCCCCCTATCAGGCGGCGTGGGGTGTTGCCGTGCCTGGGCCGTTCGACTACGCGGAAGGCATCGCTCGCTTCGAGGGAGTGGGCAAGTTCGACGCGCTGAACGGCGTCGACATGGGTGCAGTGCTTCGCCGTGAGCTGCCGGGGAAACCGAGCGCGGTGGTGTTCGTCAACGACGCGATCGCCTTCGCCCTCGGCGAGTGGGTGTTCGGGGCCGGCGCCGGCCACACCCGCATGGTCGCGCTCACGCTGGGGACAGGCGTGGGGTCGGCGTTTCTCGACGGCGGCGTTCCGGTGGCGTCGGGGCCGCGGGTCCCCACTCGCGGGGAGGTGTTCCGGCTGCAGATCGACGGTCGCCCGTTGGAGGACACGGTCTCGAGGCGGGCACTGCTGCGCGAGTATGCCCGGATCGTGCCGCAGTCGCCGTCCACCGACGTTCGTGAGATCGCCGACCGGGCGCGCGCCGGTGACCCGGCCGCGGACCGGGTGCTGCGCACCGCGTTCACCCGGCTGGGTGTGGCCCTGGCGCCATGGCTGAGCCGGTTCGGCGCCACCGCGCTGGTCGTCGGCGGTTCGATGGGTCGTTCCTGGGACCTCGTCAACCCGCCCCTGACGGCAGGGATCCGGTCCAGCTCCGCGGACGGCGCCGACCTCACGGTGGTGGCGGCCCGCGAGTCAGAGAGCTCGGCCCTGCTGGGAGCGGCGTGGTGGGCGGTTCGTCGCGCGGGCGGTTGACTGCGCGAGACGTGATCGCCCGGATGACGGAGGTCCACCGGTCCACGGGCCATCGGGTTGAATCTCCACGTGGCCGACGCGAGTCCCTGGCAGACCGAGCTCCTCGACCTGGACGCCTACTTGTTCCGAGTCGGCGCACCGGCCGCCGCCCCGTCCCGACCGGCGCTCGACACGCTTCACGAGGCGCACGTTCGGGCGTTCACCTTCGACAACATCGACGTCATCCTCGACCAGCACCCCGGCGTCCGGTTGGACGCCGTCCAGGAGAAGTTCGTCGGGCGCGGGCGTGGCGGTTACTGCTTCGAGCACAACGTCCTCTTCGCTGCCGTGCTGGAGCGCCTGGGTTACGACGTCGAGCGGAGGCTGGGGCGGGTCGGCGACCCGTCGGCGCCGCGCACCCACTGTGTGATCGTCGTGACGGTCGACGGTGAACGGGTCCTGGCCGACCCCGGGTTCGGGATGAGCGTGCTCCGCCCGATCCCGCTCACCGACGGCGCAGAGGACGACTACGGGGGCTGGCGGTACCGCCTCCGGCTGGTAGCCCTCGGGGCCGGCCGCGGCTGGGCCCTCGAGCGGTGGCGCGACGCGCACTGGGAGCCGATGCACCTCCACGATGAGCTGCCGGTTCGCCCCCTTGACTACGTCGTGGGGCACCACTTCACCAGCACGTATCCCACCATCCACTTCCGGCAGATGCTCATGCTCACACGCCATCTGCCGGGCCGGCACGTCGCCGTCACGCACGAGACCGTGACCGTGCGCCGACCTGGATTCACGACGGAACACCGCAAGCTGCGCGACGGAGAGCTGGACGAGCTTCTGGACGAGCTGGCGGTGCCGCTCACGGCGAACGAGCGAACGGCGTTGCGCGGCAAGGTCGCAACGCTGCGCTCGGGCGCCCCAGGCTAGAACAGGGCGCTCATCAGGGCGCGCCGCCCGGCCGCCACGCGCTCGTCCCCCGATCCGACCACCTCGAAGAGCTCGAGCAGGTGCTCGCGGGCGGCGTTGCGCTCGTCGCCCGACGTCGCCCGGACGGTGTCGACGAGGCGCGTGAACGCGTCCTCGACGTGGCCGCCGAGCACGTCCAGATCGGCGAGGAGGATCTGGGCCTTCACGTCGGTGGGGTCGGAAGCGGCGGCCCGGGCGGCAGTCGGGTCGACGCCTTCGGTCCGCCTCAGCAGGCCGACTTGAGCGAGCCCGGCCTTGGCCTCGGCGTCGGCCGGGTTGGCCACGAGCGCCTGCTCGTAGGCCGTGGCCGCTCCCTCGAGGTCGCCCGCCTCGATGGCGTCGAAGGCCGCGGCGAGATGGGGAGGCAGCTCCGGTTCGGACTCCTCTCCTACCTCTTCGTCCGCCGAGGGGGCATCGTCGGGCCCCGCGCTGACGCGCCCGGTGATGCCGTTCTGCACCGCGACCTGAAGCAGCTCGTCGATGACCGGCTGGACCTCCTGCGGGAGCAGCGGACCCACGAAGAGGGGCAACGGCCGGCCCTGGAGCAGGGCCATGGTCACCGGCACCTGCTGGACCTGCAGCGCGCGGAGCAGTCCCGGGTTCTCGTCGACGTCCACCGAGACGACCTGGAACCGGCCCTGGTTCGACGCGGCCAGTCCGCCCATGACCTTGGCGAAGTCGCCGGACTCCGGCAGCCGCGACGACCACAGCACCACGACGACCGGGTAGCGCAGGCTGGCGTTGACGAACTCCTGGAACGTTGCATCCGTCCCGGTGACGAAGAGTCCCGCCGTGCCCCCGGTCGGCGTGGCCGCATCAGCGGCGCCGCCGGACGCCGACGGTGTTCCAGCCCCTCCGGGTCCGGCACCGCGAGCCGGCGCCGCCGGACGCTTGAGCGCCGATAGATCGACCGCTCCGCGAAGCGCGGGCGGCGGGAAGGGTTGCTGGGTCATGGTCTCATTCTTGCCGATCGGTATGCGGGTCCGGTCGCCCGGTGTGCCCGAGAAGCCAGCTCGACCTGGTCGGTCAGGTACCCGTCGCGGAGACGAGGTTCTCCTGCGCGGCGACGACCTGTGCCTGCCCGCTGTCGGGAATGACGAACACGACGAACTCGAGGCTGTCGAGCGTCGCCTCGGCCTTGACCGACGACACCCCGGTCAGTGCCTTGAAGGGCTCCGAGACGTTGATGGTCCCGGACGCCTTGTTGAGAAGGGTGTCCTTGCGCTCCATGACGGTGAACGCCAGGGCCCCACGGTCTCCGGCGAGGCGGAGGCCTCCGGCGACGTCCTTGGCCAGGTGCTGCTCGGTGAACGAGCCGACGCTGGCGACCTTGTCGGCCTGGTCCTTCGCCGCCGCCTTGATCTTGTTCGCGAAAGCGTCGTCGGTGAACGGCCGGTTGTCGGCGGCCGGCGGCGCCGGGTAGGCGAGCGACGCCGCATACGCGCCGACGAGCTGCTCCGGCTCGACGGCGAGGCCGGCGACGTCGTCGCCGAGCGACGGTGCACCCTGGGTGACCTGATCGAAAGCCGGCACCTCGGTGGCCGGGAGCATCGGCGCGCTGGCGGCGATCTTGAAGGCGGTGCGGACGTCCGGAGTCACGAGCAGGGAGAGAACCGGGAGCCCGGACTTGGCCCGGGTGGTCTGGACGACCATCGAACGTGGGTAGCTGAGCCCGTTGGACACGGCCAGCACGACGGGGGGCGTCGGAGTGAGGGTCACGGCGTCCTTCTGGTCCTGGGAGAGCGTGCCGGCGAGCTTCGCGTCGGCCTTCGCCGCCGTGAGGGCATCGCCGGTGAACGCCGAGTCGCGCAGGGCGTCCCCCTCAGCACCGGGCGTCGCCGTGGCCTTCTCAGCCGTGTCGATGACCTGCGCGGCGATGGCCTGCGCTCGGGAGCTGGAGACGGCACCGCCGACCGTGGCGGTCGGTGGGTCCGAGATGCCAGCGACCGAGGCACAGGACGCCAGCGACCCGGCGAGCGCGACCGCGCCGACGACCGCGCCGAGACGACGGGTGCCGAGACGACGGGTGCCGAGACGACGGGTGACGCGCAGGGTCATCGCCGCTCCTCCGCCCGCTCGGGCGCCTCCGTCGGTTCGGGCTGTGGAGTAGGCGTTGCTGCCGGCGTCCCGTCCGCGCCGGAGTCCTCAGGCGTCGTCCGCCAGTTCTGCCAAAGCCATCCACCGGCGAACGCCATGACGATGAGCCCGACGACGAGCGCCACCAGCGCTTGGAGGAACCAGGTGTTGCGGGCCACGGTGACGTCGACGTCGAACGAGCCGCCCTGCGCGGGGTAGGCGAGGATCGACTGTGGCGCCTGGTCCTGCGTGACCGTGATGGAACCCTCTCCGGTGGAGCGCCAGACGTGCGAGTCGGACGGGTTGGCGAGGTCGCTGGAGCCGAGCTGCTCGATGGTCAGCGTCCGCGCCGGGAAGTCGGCTGACGCGACGAAGTTGTGCTTCGCCTGGCCGACCAGCTCGTCGGTGTCCTGGGGGACGGCCGCGCCGAGGAAGACCGGTCCTGACGCGGCGGACGCTGTCACGGTCACCGGGGCGGTGACCCGGTTGAGGACGTTCGGCCCGAGGACGAGCGGGGCGTTGGACGTGGCGTGGAACGCCGCCGTGCCCTTGGGGCCGAGGATGAACGCGAACCAGGCGCCGAACACCGCGAGAGCGAGGCCGAGCAGTGCCGCCACAGCAACCGCGATACGGCGTGCGAGAGCCACGGGTGGGGTCCTGTCAGAGTCGTGGAGGGCGCGCCCCAGCGCACGGCATCCGGGTCATCGGGGGCGGCCGGTGTTTCGGCGTGGCCTCCACGATGACATACGGGACTGGGCCGAGACCAATCCGTGATCTGGCTGTGAACCCGGCTCAGAACCGCGCGGGCTCCCGGTAGACCCCCCACTCGTCCCGCAGCGCGTCGCAGATCTCGCCGAGCGTGGCCTCCGCTCGCACCGCGTCGAGCATCGCGGGGACCATGTTCTCCGTGGTCCGCGACACCTCCACCATCCGGTTCACGGCGGCGTCCACGGCGGCTCGGTCGCGGCCGGCCTTGCGGTCGGCGAGCACGCGAACCTGCTCGCGCTCCACCTCGTGGCTGACCCGGAGGATCTCCAGCTCGTGACTCACCGAGCCGGTATGCGTGTTCACGCCGACGACCTTCTTGTCGCCCTTCTCGAGCGCCAGCTGGTACTGGAACGCCGCGTCGGCGATCTCGCCCATGAACCAGCCCTCCTCGATGCCGCGGAGGATCCCGGAGGTCATCGGGCCGATCTCGTGCTGGATCGTTCCGTTCGCGTCCGGGGTGCGGCCATTGCTGCTGTCGGGCCTGACGGCCCGACCCTGCTCGCCCATATCGCGGATCCGCTGGAAGATCGCCTCCGCCTCGGCCTCGATCTCGTCGGTGAGAGCCTCGACGTACCAGGACCCGCCCAAGGGGTCCGCCACGTTGGTGACGCCGGTCTCGACCATGAGGACCTGCTGGGTGCGCAACGCGATCTCGGCGGCCTGCTCGGTGGGCAGCGCGAGGGTCTCGTCGAGCGCGTTGGTGTGCAGTGAGTTCGTCCCGCCCAGGACCGCGGCCAGCGCCTCGACGGCGGTACGGACGACGTTGTTGTAGGGCTGCTGAGCGGTCAGCGAGACCCCGGCGGTCTGAGTGTGGAACCGCAGCCACTGTGCCTTGTCGGTCGTCGCGCCGTAGACGTCGCGCATCCACCGCGCCCAGATCCGCCGCGCCGCTCGGAACTTGGCGATCTCCTCGAAGAAGTCGACATGGGCGTCGAAGAAGAACGACAGCCCCGGGGCGAACACGTCGACGTCCATGCCGCGTGAGAGCCCGAGCTCGACGTAGCCGAACCCGTCGGCCAGCGTGAAGGCCAGCTCCTGCGCGGCCGTGGAACCGGCCTCGCGGATGTGATAGCCCGAGACCGACAGCGGCTTGTAGTCGGGAATGTTCTGCGCGCAGTACTCCATCAAGTCGCCGATGAGTCGGAGGTGCGGCTCGGGGGCAAAGAGCCACTCCTTCTGGGCGATGTACTCCTTGAAGATGTCGGTCTGCAGGGTTCCGTTGAGGACCCCGAGGTCGACGCCCTGGCGCTCCGCGGCGACGAGGTACATGCAGAAGACGGGGACGGCCGGGCCGGAGATCGTCATGGACGTCGTGACGTCGCCGAGCCGGATGTCCGCGAACAACGTCTCCATGTCGGCCGCGCTGTCGATGGCCACGCCGCAGTGGCCGACCTCGCCCAGACTGTGCGGGTCGTCGGAATCGCGGCCCATCAAGGTGGGCATGTCGAAGGCGACCGAGAGCCCTCCCCCGCCGCGGGCGAGGATCATCTTGTAGCGCTCGTTGGTCTGAACGGCATTGCCGAAACCGGCGAACTGGCGGATGGTCCAGGTCCGCCCGCGGTAGCCCGTCGCATACAGACCGCGGGTGAACGGGAACTCCCCCGGCCACCCGATCCGCTCGAGCCGCGCCCTCTCCTCGTCGGACGACGGCTCCGGTATGCCGTTCAGCCCCGGTCCGTAGACCGGCTGCACGGTGGCGCCGGAGAGCGTCGTGAAGTCCGCCTCTCGCACCCGCCCGGCCGCGAGAGCGGCGTTGTAGCGCGACTGCCAGCGTTCGGCACCGGTGGGTTCCTCGGACGTCTCAGGAGGCATGGCCGCTAATTTACTAGGACGTCCTAGTAATTGCTACTCCGCGAAGTCGCCGCGGGCCACTCGGACCTTGCGCAACAGGGCGAAGAGCTGGTCGTGCTCGTCCGCGGTGAGCATCCCCATCCCGAATCGGCCCTGGACGAGGTCGGCCGTGGCCGCCTCCATGACCTCGCGTCCGCTGTCGGTGATGGCGGCCAGCGTGCCTCGACCGTCGCGCGGGTTGGGTTGCCGCGACACGAAGCCCTGTGCCTCGAGCCGCTGGACGATGTTCGTCGCCGACGTGGGGTGGACCATGAGCCGCTCGCCGATCTTGCTCATCGGCAGCTCTCCCGCCGACGAGAACGCGAGCAGCACCAGGGCCTCGTACCGGGCGAAGGTGAGCCTGTGTCGTCCCACGACCGTGTCGAAGTCGGCGAGCAGGAGCTGCTGGACCCGCATGATCGACGTGGCGGAGGCCATCGCCCGCGGCTGCGACCTCGGTCCCCAACGGCGCCGCCACAGCTCCGCGGCCCGGCGGATCGGGTCGAAGCGGAGTTGGAGATCGGCCACGACGCGCAACGGTAATGGTTCGTGGCGCCCGGTCACGACACTCAATCGTCGGCGAGAAGACCCTCGATCCTGGCCACCTTGGCGTCGAGCTCGCCGGCGAATCCGGGCCGGATGTCGGCCTTGAGGACCAAGCTGACCCGCGGGCTGGCCGCGGCCACCGCGTCGACCGCGCCCTTGACGACGCTCATGACCTCGTCCCACTCGCCTTCGACCGTGGTGAACATCGCGTCGGTCCGGTTGGGCAGCCCGCTCTCGCGGACGACCCGGATGGCAGCGGCGACCGCCTCGCTCACCGAACCGGTGTCGTCGGCGGCGACGGCGGGGGCGACGGAGAAGGCGACGAGCATGGCGTCACCGTATCCGCCGCCCCTCAGGCCTCGTCGGTCAGCACCTTGCGGTACATCCTGGCCAGCTCGACCACGCGGAACCCCAGCTCGACGTTGATGCCCACCATGTAGGAGTTCGTCGCGTCGTTGCCCGTGCCTACCGTCTCCCGTTCGGGGTGAGCGCGCTGGAGCTCGCGCAGGTTGGCGACCTTCACCGCCATGCCGAGGCGGTGTCCCCGGTGCTCGCGGTCCACGAGGGTCCCCCACTGCCACACCTTGCTCGGCGCGCCGGAGGGAAGAACCAGGTCCGTGTACGCCACGACCTCGCCGGTGGCTTTCTCGATCGCGACGGTCGTGAGGCGCCGGCGGCCCTGGCGGCGCTCCAGGTCGAGGTAGCGCTGGTACCGCTCGGGCGTCAGCGTCTCGGCCTCGAAGTCGACCGCTCCGGTCGGAGCGTCGACGTTGAGCAGGTTCGACACTCGGCAGTATCCGGCGACGAGCTCCTCGCGCAACCCGTCGGTGTAGGTCTCGAGCCGGTATGCGTCGGCCCACCGCTCCCGCGCACTCGCCTCGAGCGGGCCGAGGACCTCGTCGGGGACCGGCAGGTCGAGGATGCGGACCTTGTCGGTGCTCTCCCGGAGGTAGTCGTGCGCGGCGGCGAACCGCTCGTACGAGGGCGCGTCGCTGTCACCGTCGGGGAGGTAGAGCTCGACGAGGATCTCGTGCCGCCCGACCTCACGGGCGCGGCGCTCCAGCGCCTCCACCAGAGCCGTCCCCGCGCCGCGTCGTCGGCGCTCGGGATGAACGTCGAGCTCGGCCCAGATCTTGTCCGTGTTGTCGTGCTGGCTCATCCACAGCGTGGTGACGCCGATGACGTCGCCGTTCTCCTCGACCGCCCACTTCTCGGTGCGTTCGGCCGGGTCGTCGTACCGCCACTCGGCCACGGTCTGCTCGTAGCCGTCGCTGTCGTCCCATGGCCGCTCGTGGGTGCGGCTGGCGAGCACCGCGGCGTAGACGGCGGCGCACTGCGCGTCGTCGTCGAGGTCGACGCGTCGAGCCTGGGCGGTGGCCAGGGACGGTACGGACGCGGTGGGGGGCATTCCTCGACGGTAGGAGGGGACGCGGTCGGCGCGCCAACCCTTTCCGCCGCCGCCGGACGGCTCTGGGAGCCCTCGGCCCGGTGATCGGGGTGGCCAAGACGTCTCCGGCACTCAGCGGATCCGGGTGAGGCGGCCCTCATCGAGCCGGACCTCGCCGTCGCAGACCGCCGCCGCTTCGGGATCGTGGGTGGCCATGACGACCACAGCACCGCGACTCGCCTGGGCCCGCAACAGGTCGAGCACGCGACCCCGGTTCGCATGATCGAGCTCTGAGGTGGGCTCGTCGGCGAGGAGGACCGGCGCGTCGGTGGCGAGGCCGCGCGCCACGGCGACGCGTTGCTGCTGCCCGCCGGACAGCTCCTCGACGAGGTGGTCACCGGACTCGGCGAGGCCGACGTCGGCCAGCGCGGTGGCGGCTCGGGTGGCGACCTCGCCGGGGCCGGTACCGGTCGCCAGCAGGGGAAAGGCGACATTCTCGTGGGCGGTGAGCACCCCGGCGAGCCCGTTGCCCTGCGGGATGAGGGCGATGCCCGCACGAACGGCGGTGCTGCGGTCGGCGATCCGCGTATGCCCGACCGTCACCTCGCCGGCGACGGGACGCACCGCGCCTGCGATGGCCCAGAGCAGTGACGACTTGCCGGCGCCGGACGGTCCGGTGAGCGCGAGCAGGCTTCCCGGCGGGACGACGAGGTCGACGTCGTCCACCGCGACGACCGAGCCGTAGCGGACCGCCACACCGCGCACGACGACCGATCCCTCCGTGACGGTCGGCTCGGGGGTGATGACCGGCGGAGGCCTCTGCGGCTCTGCATCGGCGGCGACGGGCCGCGCATACGGATTGCGGCTCTGCTCAGTCATCGTCGCCGCCTCCGCCGGGGATGAGCGTCCACCGGTGGTCCTCGCGGTGGACCCGCACGAGGGTGCCCGGCGGGAGGTCGTCGAGGACGTCGTCGGGCAGCGGCAGGGACCCGTCGGCCGACACCACCGCGTACTCCTCGCCGCGGCGGCCCTCGCCGCCGACGCGGCCGTCGCGGATGGTGACGGTCCTCGGCAGCCGCGCCGCCACCTCGGCGTCATGGGTGACGAGGACGACGGTGGTCCCCACCTGGCGGTTGATCTCGTGCAGACGGTCGAGGACCAGATCGCGGGCCGAGTGGTCGAGCTGGCTGGTCGGCTCGTCGGCCAGCAGCAGCCCGGGCAGGGTGCAGATGGCGACGGCCAAGGCAGTCAGCTGGAGCCGCCCCGGGGTCATCCTTTCCAGCGGGGTCCGGGAGTCCCGCGTCAGCCCGACGAGCTCGAGAACTTCTCCGGGCGCCGGCACGGGACGGCCGGAGGACCGGGCGGCGGTCTGGGCGAAGGCGACGTTGTCACGGGGGCTGAGGTAGGGCAGCAGGTTGCGGCCGGCGCCCTGCAGGACCAGGCCGACGTCGGCGGCGCGGTACTCGTCCAGGGCCGGTTCGTCCATCCGCCCGAGGTCGTGCCCGCCGATCCGGATCCGGCCGGCGCTCGGACGCATCAGCCCGCCGAAGAGCGTGAGGAGCGTCGACTTTCCGGCGCCCGAGGGGCCGAGCAGCCCTACCATCTCGCCCGCCCGGACGTCGAGATCGACTCCCGCTAGCGCCGCGACGTCGTGGCCCTCCGACCGGTAGATGTGGACCAGGCCGTGCGTCGAGACGGCGAGTCCGCGGCGCTCGTGAGCGATGCCGGCGGTCACAGCTGTTCCCGCACTCGCGAGAGCGTCGAGCGGCCGACCAGGCGGACCCCGACGACCGCGCCGACCACGAGCAGCAGGACGAGCGCGGCGACGACCGTGACGGCGACCGGCAGCGGGGCGGGTGTCGCGTCGATCGGGAGGACCGCGGACGGGGTGGTGAAGAACGGGATGATCGGCATGGCCAGCTGAGCGCCGAGCAGCCCGGACACCGCGCCGACGAGCACGCTGACCACGACCACCGTCCACTGCTCGGCCAGCCCGACCCGGCGCAACGAGGCGGTCCCGACGCCCGCCATCCGGAGGGCGGCGTAGTCGCGGGACCGGCTGCGCCAGGAGGTGACCGCGACGAGCACGAGGACCAGGGCGGCGATGACGAGCGCCAGCAGGCCGACCACGAGCGCGAGCCGCAGCCCCCACGCGGACGCGGAGCTGTCGAACAGCCGCTCCCGTTCCGACCTCAGGGCCACCGAGCGCACGGCGACGCCGGCGTTGGTGAGGGCCGCCGAGACCGCCGGTACCGCGTCGGCGTTCGCGACCCACACCTGTGCCTGCCCGAGGGCGGCGATCTGGGTGGCCTTGGCGGCGAGGACGTCGAGGTTGACGATGGCCTGGTCGGTACCGCCCCCTGGTGCGTAGGGGATCTGCGCCGCTCGCGTGTAGTCCAGGGTGATGCCGTCCAGGCCCGCCGCCTTGAAGTCAGGCCCCGCCGCGCCGTTCGGCAGCGACCCCGCCACCAGCGCCGGCACCTGGGCCACACTTCCGGCCGCGGTGATCCGCACGTCGTCGGCGGTGGTCTGCACGGCCACGCCGAGACGCGTAGGGTCGCCGGCGTCGGTCGCCCTGGCGTACGGGCGCAGCTGATCGGCCGGGGCGTTCGGCTCACCGGAGCTCACCCACGCGGCGGCGCCGCCGAGGGCGGCCGGCGCCGAACCGTCCATCGACACGGCGCTCAGCGTGAAGGTCCCGCGCAGGAGTCCCTTCAACCCCAGCGACGGCGCGACGCTGAACCCGACGAGGCGGCATCCCGAGGCGCACGCGACGTCGTGGTTGAGCGTCACCGGCCCGGTCGACGAGACCGGAAGGTTTCCCATGTTGACGGTGAAGGCGGCCTGACCGACGGGTGCGAGATACGCGATCAGCGACGAGCTGCCATCACCGGGCAGGCCGAGGGGGACCCCGCTCGGTTGGATCAAGGGCGTGGGCGTGCTCGTGGACGCGCTGTCGTACAACGTCAGGGTCGAGTCCCCGACCGTGACCGAGAACGCCCGCCCGGTGAGGAGGATTTCGGCGGCGGGGCGGCCACCGCTGATCGCCGGCCACAGGAACGCGCCCGCGTCGCGAGGGAGCTCGGCGATGCGGGAGAACTGGTCGGGCACGACGGCGAGCGTCGTCATGGCTGAGGCGTTTCCCTGCGAGATCTGGACCACTGGTGTAGCCAGCGCGCCGGTCGGGTCGGCGGCAGTGACGGCCCGGCGCAACGACGTGATGTCGGTCGCCGTGGTGGTGATGACCGCTTCGGCACCCGTCTCCACTCGCGCGCGCTCCTCGCGGTTGCGCGCACCGACGACGAGCGCGTCCGTCGCGAACACCGTGAGCGCCATGGCGACCGTAATGATCGCCATGATCCGGCGTACCGCTGGACGACGCGCGACCTGGACCGCGGTGAGGCCTCCGACGACCCGCCCTCGAGCGGTGAGCCGACGCGCGGTGGCATCCGCGAGCGGGATCAGGACGTGGGCGAGGACGAGGCCGAGGGCCAGGGCGATGAGGGTGGGCGTCGCGAGGGCGAGCGGACCCGAGAGGTTGCCGCTCAGCAGCGTGACCAGACCGGCGGCCGCCACCGCGACGACCACCGCGTCGACGACGCCGACGGCCCAGCCCGCACGCCGGGGCGGTACCCGGCGCAGGAGTGTCGAGATCGGCTCACGCAGGGTCGGGCGCGCGACGACGGCCACGGCGAGAAGCGCCACGACGAGTGACAGCACGGCGGCCAAGAACGTCGCCGGCGGCAGTTCGAAGGGGACGCCATCGGCCAGCCAGAACCGCCGCGCCACCTCGCCCATGAGCAGCGCCAGCAGGAACCCGACGGGGACCCCGGCCGCCACGACCGTGCCCAGCTCGAGCATCACCATCCGCCCCGCACCGGCCGGACCCCGGCCCCGAAGCCGGCCGAGGGCGAGCTCAGGGCGACGTTGCTCGACCGCCGCTGCGGCCACCAGACCGAGCACGACCACGGCGAGCACGGCAAGCTGCCCGACGAGCAGCGGCACGATGGTGCGGGCCTGACGCTGCCCTTCGATGACGCCGGCGACCAGGTCGGAGACGGAGGTCCGGACGACCACCGCCGGGACCTTGCCCACGCCCACCTGCTGCATCTGTTCGACCGCCGGCTGTACCGCCTCGAGACCGTCGAGAGTGACCTGGTCGCGTTGCAGCATCCAGACGACGTCGACCCGGCTCGCCCTCCAGCCCGTCGCGAAGGTCGACGGCGGCGTCACCCAGCCGTCCATCAGCGGCGTGTCCTCCGGGCCGAGGGAGGCGGTCTGGCCGGCGCGGCCCTGGAGGCTGAATCCCTGCCAGTGCCCGGGGTCGTCGAGCTGACGGAAGAAGCCCGTGACGACGAACGGCTTCGGGAAGGGCGCGGGCTGGAAGCCGGCGACGAGCACTTCGATGGCATTGAGCTGCGTCCCGAGCGCCCAGCCCTGCACGTTCGCCTCGGCCGCCGACACCGCGATCTCGTACGGGTTGGAGGGGCACCGGCCCGTCGTGATCTCGAGCGCCCGGCAGGTGTCCTGCGGCCCGACGAGCTGAACGGTCGACGGCCGCCCGGCCACGCCGACGAGGTTCACCCGACCCGACCACAGGTCACTACCCGCGTCGTAGAAGGGGGCCAATGAGGTCGGGAACATGCCCCGGACCACGGCCGGTTCCGGCGCAACGCGGACCGTCTGGACCGATTCCCCCACGATCGAGGTGGCCACGGCGCTCTGTCGCGTCAGCCCGTCGCGCAGCAGGGACTGCTCCAGCGCCCGCTCGTAGAGCGGTGCGAAGACCGCGCAGGCGGTGATGAGGGCCGACAGGAGCAGGAGGGTCAGGGCCTGGGCGCGTCGGTACCGGATCGCCGCCCACACCGCACACCTCCGAGGCCCTCCGCCTGGAGACACCCACCTGGCCCCGGGCCGCTCGACCTTACCTCCGGCGGCCGTGCGCCCCAGGGGAGGTCAGGCGAGCCGCACGAGGGCGACGGAGTGGCCGGGCAGCCGCAGGAGATCGTCGGTATGCGTCGTCGCTGCCGGATCCCAGGCCAGTACGATCTCGGCGTCTGGACCGAGCCCAGGGACCGGGATGTCGGTCCGCTCGGCGGAGAGGTTGGCCACGACGCGCAGCCGGCCTCGGGTCATCACGAGCCAGTCGTCGCCGTCACCCGCCTCGACCGCCACGGCGTCGAGCCGGTCGTCTGTGAGGTCCGCGTGCCGCCGCCGCTCGGCGACGAGCGACGCATACCAGTGCAGCATCCGGGCGTGGGCGGGCTGCGCGAGCTCGGACCAGTCGAGGACGCTCCGGTCCCGGGTGGCCGGGGCTTGTGGGTCGGGGACGTTCTCCTCGGCCCAGCCGTGCTGCGCGAACTCGGCCCGCCGCCCGGTCCGCACCGCGTCGGCGAGCTCCGGCTCCTCGAACGACGTGAAGTACTGCCAGGGCGTGCTGGCCGCCCACTCCTCACCCATGAAGACCATCGGCGTGTAGGCCGACGTGAGGTAGAGGGCGGCGCCGATGGCCTGTTGCCCCGGTGTGACGCAGGAGCTGATCCGGTCGCCGCCGGCGCGGTTGCCGACCTGGTCGTGGGTCTGGAGGTACCCGAGGAACTGCGCCCCCCGATGCGACGAGGGGTCGACCGGCTGACCCCAGGTGCGTCCCCGGAACGAGGACCAGCGCCCGTCGTGGAAGAAGACCTCGTGCAGCGTCTTGGCCAGGACGCCCGGCGCCGCGAAATCGGCGTAGTAGCCCTGCGTCTCGGCGGTGAGGGCGGTGTGCAGGGCGTGGTGGACGTCGTCGTCCCACTGCGCGGTCATCCCCCACCCACCCTGGTCCGTCGGCGTGACGACGACCGGGTCGTTGAGGTCGCTCTCGGCGACGAGGGCGAGGGGTCGGCCGAGCTTGCGCGACACCGCGGCCACCTGGTCCGACAGGTCGGCCAGGAAGTGCGGCGTCGAGTCGTCGCGCAGCTCGTGGACTGCGTCGAGCCGTAGCGCGTCGACGTGGAAGTCACGGAACCAGCGCAGCGCGCTGCCGGCGAGGAACCGGCGCACCTCGGTAGACCCGTCTCCGTCGAGGTTCAACCCCGGCCCCCAGGGGGTGGTGTGACGCTCGGTGAAGTACGGCCCGAAGCGCGGCAGGTAGTTCCCGCTCGGGCCCAGGTGGTTGTAGACGACGTCGAGGCAGACCCCGATCCCTCGCTGGTGGCACGCGTCGACGAATCGCTGCAATGCGGCCGGACCGCCGTACGGGTCGTGGACCGCATACAGGTCGACGCCGTCATACCCCCAGCCCCAGCGGCCGGGAAAGGCGGCCACGGGCATGAGTTCGACGACGTCGACTCCTAGCGCGACGAGGTGGTCGAGTCGGCTGGTGGCGGCGTCGAGCGTGCCACCGGAGGTGAAGGTGCCGACGTGGAGCTCGTAGAAGACACCGCCGACCGCACCCGCCCCGCCCCGGGGACCGGGCCAGCCGACGTCGCCCCAGGAGTGGGCCGCCGCGTCGAAGGTGCGGCTCGGCCCGTGCACGCCGCGCGGCTGCCAGGCGCTGCGCGGGTCGGGGAAGGGCGGGCCGCCGTCGACCCGGAACGCGTAGTCGAAGGGCGCGGGGCGATCGGTGGCCACCGCCCACCAGCCACCGGGCTGCCGGGACATGGGCACGGTCGTGACGACGCCGCCCAGCGCCTCGATGTCGACGTCGACGCGCCTCGCGGCGGGTGCCCAGACGTGAATCTCGTTATCAGGCATGAGTTTTGGTCAGTAGGGCCACGGGCAGGCGATCAAGTATGCCGGCGAGCGGCACCTCTCCGTCGCTGTCCACCGCCCGTCCGGTCAGCCGGTCGGTCCAGCGGCCGGCCGGGACGGCGACGACCGCGGAACCCCAGGCGTCGAGCGACGCCGCGAGCCGGGTCACGACGGCGACGACCTGGTCACCGGACGAGTCACCGCGAGCGACCGCGAAGGCGTGCGCAGTGTCCGTCCGCACCCGGCGCACCGACGCGGTCGGGCCGACGAACCACTCGGGGTGGTCGCGGCGCAGCCGCAGCGCCTGGCTGGTGACGAGCAGCTTCTCGTCGTCGAGGTTCTCCGGGTCAGCGCCGTGGTCGAGTCGGGACAGGCGTTCGGCGCGGATCGCGAAATCGACCGGCCGGCGGTTGTCGGGGTCGACGAGGGAGAGGTCGACGAGCTCGGTGCCCTGGTAGACGTCGGGAACGCCGGGCAGCACCAGCTGCAGCAGCTTCTGGCCCAGGATGGTGGCCCGCGCGGCGGAGGCCGTGGAGGCGACCCACGCCTCGACGTAGCCGCGGAGGACGTCGTCGCCGAGGACGCCGCTGACGAAGGTGCTGACCACCTGCTCGTATCCCTCGTCGGGATCCGACCAATCGGTGTGCAGCTTCGCCTCGCGCACCGCCTTGGTGGCATTCGCCTGCAGTCGGGACTCCTCGAGCGGCCAGGCACCGACCAGCGTCTGCCACAGCAGGTACTCGGTGGCGCCGTCGAGGCGTTCGGACCGGAATGGCCGGGCCCTCTCCTGGGCCTCGCGCACCCAGTCGCGCCAGGCGGCCGGTCGCTCGGAGAGGACGGCCAGCCGAGCCCGGACGTCCTCGGAGCGCTTGGTGTCGTGCGTGGAGAGCGTCGTCATCGTTCGCGGCCACTCCTGCCCGAGCCGCTCGACGAAGGCGGTCAGCTCGTCTGGTGTGACGCCGAAGTGGTCCGGGTCGCCACCGACCTCGTTCAGCGCGACGAACCGGTGGTACCGGTAGAACGCGGTGTCCTCGATGCCCTTGGCCATGACGGGTCCGCAGGTCTGCTGGAACCGGATGACGAGGTCGTCCACCGCCGGGCCGACCTCCGCACGGACGTCGTCGCCGACCCGGCCGAGCACGAGATCGCGCACCACGTCGAGCACCGCGTGGTCCCGCGCCGGGAGAAGGTCGCGGGCGCGCGCAACCGCGGCGTCAAGGACGTGCTGGGCCTCCGGCGACACCCCTTCGCCGGGAACGACGTAGGCGCGGTACCGGTCCATGCCGACCAGGAGGGCGA
>DATLPT010000118.1:0-3860 GCA_035535635.1 Lapillicoccus sp.
TGCTCCCGGTGCACCGGCTGCGGTGGGCTCACGGGTATGCGGACGCTCGGCTCCTCCGGCTCGCCGGCGGTTGGTACGCGGAGGCTTTCGTCGGTGCGCCCCGCCCGGTGTTCGAGCCGCCGGTCACGCTGGAGCTGGTCGACGGCCGCGCCACCCTCGAGCCGGGTGAGGACGCGACGATCGACTCGACGGACGCCGAGGTCGACCGGGTCGTCTCCCTCGTCCTCGACCACGCGCGGCACCGCCGGGACGAGACGCTCGCCGTGGTGGCACTCACCGAGCGCCACGCCGAGCGGATCCGATGGGCACTGGCGACGACGGTGGAAACGCTCAACGAGGCCGAGCCCGGGGTGTTGGCCTTCCTCGACGCCGAAGCGCCTCGACCGGTCGCCGTCGTGTCGATGGACGCGGCCGCCGGACTGGCCCGCGACGCCGTCGTGGTGAGCGTCGGGTACGGCAAAACGCGGCACGGCCGGGTTCTCCATCGGTTCCCCGCGTTGTCGGGCCCGGACGCGTCGCGGCAGCTGCGGGCCGCAGCGACGGCGGCGCGGCGTCGGGTGACCGTCGTCTCCTCGATCGCTCCCGACCAGCTGGACGAGAGCCGGCTGCGGGACGCCGGCGTTCTGCTGCGCGACCTCCTGGTGAGTGCGGCGGACGGGGCCGCGCTGTCGACGTCGGCTGACACCCCGGCGGCACCCGACCCGTTGATGACCGAGCTTGCCGGCCGACTGCGCCGAGAAGGGCTCGTCGTGGCCGAGCGCACCGGGACCGGACCGCACCGGGTCGACCTCGCACTGGCCGCTCCGGGTGGCCCGGACCGGTGGTTGGTCGCGGTCGACGGCGACGGCCCGGGATATGCGATGTGGCGCGGAACGCGGGACCGCGACCGGCTGTGGCCACAGGCGCTCGAGCGGCAGGGGTGGCGGCACCTGAGGGTGTGGAGTACAGACCTCTACCGGGATCCGGCGCGGGAGGTGGCGCGGATCGTGACGGCGGTTCGCGAGCAGGCCAGGGCACTGGGGACGCCGATCGCCGACGACTCGGACGAGTTCACGCCGACGGTTCCGGACGAGAGGCAGGAACACACGGCGCCGGCCGAGTCAGAGGTGGAGCCGATGGCGGGTTCCGAGTCCGAGGCGGAGTCGGAGCCGTCTTCCGCGAAGGGGAACCAGCCGCGGGTGGTGTCCGAGCCGGGAGCGCTCGTGGCCGGGACCGAGTCCGGCCCTGACGTGGCCGAGCCGGCCGCCCATGAGGCCGGCGGCTCCAACGGTTCCGGTGAGCCGGCCAGCAGTCCGCGTCCCTCCGCGCGTCGTCGGAGGCGGGCCGTCCGCCGAGGCAGCACGGAGACGGCCGACCCGGCCGCCCAGACGATGGACGACACCGACGCCGGGTGGGGCGAGCACCGTGACAACAACGGTGCTCACGAGCAGTGGCTCCGGGAGCAGCGGCCGCCGCACTGGGACTGATCCCCCTGCGATGGCGGTCGGCGGGGTTCATCGCCGGCGGTCAGTCCGCAGCAGGCACCGGCTGGATGTGGTGCACCGCCTCGACGTTGTGGCCATCGAGGTCGCGGACGAAGACCGCGTAGTAGCCAGGGTGATACTCCGGGAAGATCCGCGGCGCGTGGAGGATCTCGGCGCCGGCGTCGAGCGCCGCCTGATGCACGGCGTCGACCTCGTCGGTGCTGAGGGCGTTGAACGCGATATGGAGCTCGCGGGTCTCGTCTCCGCCCGCCGGACCGATCCAGAAGCCGGGGAAGCCGCGCCGTCCGGCGATGCCCACCGCTGCCGAGTCGCCGACCGGATGCCGGGTCGCCTCGGTGAACCCGATCGGCCCGAAGACGCGCAGGTAGAACGCGACCGCCGCGTCGACGTCGGCCGCCTGGATGCCCACATGGTCGAACATGGCGGCACCATAGCCGTCCGCGCGGACACCGGCCTGGCGTGCGCCGACCAACTGCGCGCAGGTTCGTCACCGCACGCACAGATTCGATCCTGCGCGTGTGGTCCCCACGGTGCTCGCAATCGACGGAAACGAGTCGTGGGCTAACGTCGCCGTCAGCGGCTGGTCGGGCCGGGCGGGTAGGCCGGGCCGCCAGTCGTCGGGCCGCCAGGCGTCGGGTCACCGGTCGGAGGGCCGGCGACAGTGGTGTCCGCGCCACCCAGCAGATCGCGGATCTGGGTGAGGAGCATGACCTCTTCGGACGGCGCCTCCGGCGGCTCCTCCTCGCCCCTCTTGCGCAGCTGCATGAGCCGGTTCATCGGCAAGACCAGAACGAAGTAGACCGCGATCGCCACGAACAGGAAGTTCAGGACGGCCTGGAGGACCGCGCCGATCGAGAAGTTGGCGCCGTTGATCGTGAAGCTGCCCACGCTCGTGATGTCGGGCTGGCCGAAGATGGCGGCGATCAGCGGGTTGATGATGTTCTCGACCAGCGCCGTGACGATGGCGCCGAACGCCGCGCCGAGGACCACCGCGACCGCGAGGTCGATGACGCTGCCACGGAGGATGAAGTCCCTGAAGCCCTTGATCACGATCTGTCCTTCCCTTTCCCGGTCACGCAGGAAAGTCACGATTCAAGGCGTACGAGCCCGCCGACACTAACGAACGGAGTGACGTTTCGGACTAACGGAGTGACGTTTCGGCGAGGTGAACGCCCGCGGCCGCAGAGCCCCGAAGGCGCCGGCGGGCTCAGCCACGAACTGCGACGAGGAAACCGGCCGAGCCGCCCTGCGGACCCAGCGCCATCGCAAGGTTGCGCGCCTCGTCGGCGGTGACCGCGACGACCAGATGGCCAGGTCCCGCGCCGCCGGCCGCAAGGACGCCGGTGCTGGGGAGATCCGTCGCGAGGACGCGGGCGACGGTCGCCAGCGGCTGCCCCGATCCGGCGGCCAGCACCGACACGGTGTCTGCGGGCCGCAGCGTGGCCAGCAGGACCGGGTCTGTCAGCGGCAGGCTCACGGCGACCAACCCGGGAGCCAGGCCGGTCAGCTGGCCGGTGCCCCGGAACCGCGCCGGCGTGACGATCTCTCCAGCCAGCAGCGGTCCGGATACCACCTGTCCGACCGCCGCGCCGGGATCGGCGAGCGCTCCCGTCGGACGTTGTGCCTCGGGACGACGTTCGACCCGGAGGTCGTCGGCGGTGACGGTGGATCCGAGGGCGACGTCGCGTGCGGCCACCACCGTCGGCACGCCGGGGTCGGCCGGCTTCGGGAGCACTGCGCCGACGGTGAGCCAGGCCGCCAGGCCGACCAGCGCGGCCGCCACGATGCGCAGGACCTGCGACTGCCGCCAGCGCCGCCGCCGCGAAACGGGTCCCCGGCGCGGCCGTCCCCATCGCGTCCGACCCCACGGTGGATCCCTGGGCTTCCCGGCGCTCGAGGGCGCCCGCACCGACCTGGACCCCGTCATGCCAGCGACCCTACGGACGGCTTCGCACCACGAGGATGGGTCTCGACGTGGCTGTGGACGCGGTGACGAACCCGTCAGACCCTGGGGACGACGGAGCCCCGACGCAGCCGGACGAGCTCAGCGTGCGGCGGCGGCGCTGCTCTTCGAGCTCGAGGTCGTCGAGGACGTCGACTTCTCGGAGGACCCGCCGGAGGCCCCGGAGGACGGGCCCGACGACTTTTCCGACCCCTTCTCCGACCCCTTGTCGGACGACTTCTCCGACGACTTCTCCGAGGACTTCTCCGACGAGGAGTCGGACGCCTTCCCCTACTCTCCCTTGGCTGCCGCCCGGGAGTCGTTGCGGTAGAAGCCGGAACCCTTGAAGGTCACGCCGATCGACGTGTACACCTTCCGCAGCCGCCCACCGCACTCCGGGCACTCGGTCAGCGCGGCGTCGGTGAACTTCTGGA
>DATLPT010000119.1:0-15364 GCA_035535635.1 Lapillicoccus sp.
TCGCTGCCGCCGTCGCCGACGGGAAGTTGGTTGTAGGCGCCGACGACGACGGCGAACGCCAGCAGCGACCGCAGCGTCGTCGTCATGAGCGCGCGCCGCCGCTCGCGGACGGCAAGGGTGGTCAGCCGCTGCGGGCTCCGCTCGGGGGGCGCACCCTCGGGGGTCATGGCGCGGAGTCTTCCGGCTCGACCGGGGAGCGGCAAGCACCGACGCACAGCGCCCGTCCAGTGAGCTTCAGTTGGTAGACAGGTAAGGCTTACCTACACTCGGCGCTGCCCACCGTGACCGTCAGCACCAGCTGACCGCTGGATGGCCGGTCAGTCGTCGCTGGTCTTTATGCCGCGACGGGCACTCAGCAGGTCAGCCTCCGGTCGGCCGGCCACGTGCCGTTCGACCGCGTCGAGCACCTCGACGACGTGGCCGCGCTCGGAGGCGACGAGCGCCGCGCCGACGGTGACGCGCCGGTGTAGGTCGAGCGCGCCGACCTCGGCCGCCGACACGCCGAACCGGCGCTGAACCTCGGCGACCACGGGTCGGACTACCGAGCGCTTCTCCTTGAGTGAGTGGACGTCGCCGAGGAGGAGGTCAAGCTCGAGCCATCCGATCCACATGGGTCCCAGCCTGTCACCCTCCCGAGGAGGCGGGGCCGGACCGGTCGCGGCAGCATGTGGAGGGTGATCCACAGCGGTTTTCCCGACCTGGTCCGGTTCGTCGATGCGCAGGACTCCGGCGGCACGTATGCGACGGCCCTCGCCGAGCTGCGCCGCGGCCGGAAGACCTCGCACTGGATGTGGTTCGTCTTCCCGCAGATCGCGGGGCTCGGACAGAGCCAGACGGCGGTGCACTACGGCGTCCGTGGACTCGACGAAGCCCGGGCGTACCTGCAACACCAGACCCTGGGCGCTCGGCTCGTCGAGTGCGCGGACGTCCTGTGCGGTCTCGACGAGACGGACCCGGTCAAGGTCTTCGGGGGAATCGACGCGGTGAAGCTGCGTTCGTCGATGACCCTTTTCGCGCACGCCGCCGCCGACGACGACACTCGGCGGCACTTCAGCGCCGTTCTCGACCAGTACTTCGGCGGCGAGGAGGACTCGGCCACACTGGCCCGCATCTAGGACGGCCGGTCGAGCCGCTCGAGAAGACTCACAGCGTCCCACGGCGCGCGTCCGCGAATGTCGTTGTCGAAGTAGACGTAGACGTCTCGCCCCGACTCCGCCCACGACCGGCACCGGGCCGCCCACTGGTCGAGCGACCGGGAGCTGTACCCACTCGCATACAGCTCGGTATGCCCGTGCAACCGCACGTAGCGCACCTCGCTGGTGTCCGCGTCGATGACGGGGAACTTGCCGGCCGCGTCGGCCCACACGGTTCCGATGTCGTTGGCTCGCAACAACTCCGCCGCCTCAAGGGTGCCAAAACTGGCGTGTCGGGCCTCGAGAACGTGCCGGATCGGCCGTTCGTCCACCGCGTCGACCAGGGCCCTGGTCTCCGGCACCTTCTCGTCGTGACCACGAGCAAGACCGGCCGCTTCGGAGGTCGACCTCGGCAGCCGGTCGAAGAAGTCGGCCAGCCGCTGCCCGTCGAAGCGGGACCGTGCCGGCAGCTGCCAGAGGATCGGACCCAGCTTCGGCCCGAGCGCCAGCACACCGGACGCCCAGAAGTTCGCCAACGCCACGTTGATGTCGACCAGCTGCTTCATGTGGGTGATGAACCGGCTGCCCTTGACGGCAAAGGTGAAGTCCTCCGGCGTGGCGTCCCGCCACCGGGCGTACGAGGTCGGCCGCTGCAGCGAGTAGAACGAGCCGTTGACCTCGACCGACGTCATCCGCTCCGCCGCGTAGGCGAGCTCACGGGTGTGCGGTAGTCCAGTCGGATAGAAGTCGCCACGCCAGCTCGCATACTTCCAGCCGGAGATGCCGACCCGAATCTCCCCGGGCACCAATGACGTTCAGCCCTCGCTGCCCGTCTCGGCGTGCGGCGCACCCACAGGCTTGGACTCGGGGGACCCACGCTGCCGCAGATAGATGCTGAAGACCACCATGCTGCCGACGGCAAGGAACTCGGACTGCCAGTTCTGCAGCGTGCGGTTCCAGAAGTTCGCCGACAGCGCGTACTCCGGCATCGAGAGCGGCGCCAGGAGGTTCTGCAGCCGCTCGCTGTTGTATGCGCTCGTCCCGGCGACCAGCTGCGCGCCCCATGAGCCGAGGAAGAACAGACCCATGAGGATGCCGAGCGAGTTGGAGTAGAGGGTCGTGCGCCAACCGCCGGCCCGCGCCCAGCGTGGCGACTGGGCACTGGCGTGCCGGCCGACCTGCTGCTTCTTGTCGTCCTCGCCACCCGTTTCGTCGACCGGCTTGGACTCGGGCGAGCCGCGCTGCACGAGCCAGACGGTCAGGACGATGTAAAGGAGGAACTGCAGGTACTCGGACTGCCAGTTCTCGGCCACGTCGACGGCGAACTGGGACGACGTCACGTACTCACCGATGCTGAGGACCGGGAGGTCGTCGATCGTGACCGACGAGTTGTACTCCGCCAGCCCGGTGTAGGCCTGCCCGACCAGGGTCAGCAGGAGGATCAGTCCGAAGAACCAGCTGAGGCTGCTCTCGCGAATCGCCGTACGTACGCTCATCGCTGGAGAAAGCCGATGGTGAAGAGGTAGACCAGCCCTCCGACGATGAAGACGAGGTAGGCCACGAACATCGCTCTCATGTCAGCCTCCGGAGATGTCGCAGTCGTACGGCTTGGCGTCACTCGGGCCCGCCTGGCAGCCGGCCGCGGTGATGCGCCAACCCTCGGGGAACCGGGCGAGAAACACGGTGTCGTTGCCGAAACGCGCGATGGCGTCGTGGCCGTAGACCTCTACGCTCAGCATCGCCGACGGGTCGGGCAGGTCCTCATCCGGGAGGGCCTCGGCGCAGGTCTTCTCTGCCGCCTTCTCGACCTCTTCGCGGGTCCGCGGCGCTAGCAGGTCGCAGGCCTTCCCCGGGTCATCCGGGACCAGCCGCGCGAACGAGTCGGCGGCCTGGGCGGCCTGGTCTGCGCCGGGCCCGGTGCACGCCGACACGGCGATCAGCCCGGCGGCGACAAGGACGCAGTATGCGGCTGGTCGTCTTCCCCGCCCCGAGCGACCGTTGCTCACGGGTGCGACGGCTTGTCGGTCACGGCACCGTCAAGCGACTGTGGCGCATCCACCACAACGACCCCGCCGAGCAGGAGGCGGCGGGCGAGAGCGAGCCCCAGGTCGGCCGCAGTCGTGCCCTCGCCGCCGAGCAGCGCCCGGATCGCCCGCGCCTCCTCGGCGTCGAGAGAGACCTCGCCGGCGCGGCTGCGCAGCACATCGCCGTCGAGTCGCGCCTGCAGGTGCGGCCGCAACCGCAGAACGTCGGTGCCGTCCAGTGCTGCGGCCGCGCGTACGGTCGACACCGGGCCGATCGGGGCGGCGCGCTGAGTGCCGCGGCTCTTGGCCGCCAGGGCCGCCGACAGCGTCTCGACCGGGACGTCGCGCAGCGCCCGGGCCAAGGCCTCCCGGACGACGTCCACGTCGCTCTGCCAGCCGGCCGCGTCGGCGAGATCGACTCCCAGACCCAGTGACGCGCGTACGCGCTCGTCGCCGCTCGCCGCCGCCAGCGCCGTGGCCACCAGCTCCTCGGCGACGTGGCGCCGCGTCCACGGGTGGACGCCGATCGTCAGGTGGGTGCTCACGTCACCCAGGGCGGTGGCCCCGTGGATGTATCCGCGTGGCAGGTACAGGCAGTCGCCGGGCCTAAGCGTCTCCGCGAGGAGCGGTGGTCGGGTGGCGGCCTCTTCGATCGCGGCCCGATGGTCGGTCCACGGCTCATTGCGCAAGGGGTTGGGGTGGACCGGTTCGCGGATCCGCCAACGCTTTTCGCCCTCGATCTGGAGGACGAAGACGTCGTGGACGTCATAGTGGTCACTGAACCCCGTGTTCTGCGCGGGAGTCACGTAGGCGTTGACCTGCACGGGGTGGCCGAGATCGGCGGCGAGGTCCTGGGTGAAGCTCAGGACCGGCTCCCAGCTGCGGTGCAGACCCTGCAGGACGAGCGTTGACCCGTCGGCGAAGAGCCGCAGCAGCTTGTCGTCGCTCACCTGGTCGCCGATGCCGGCGCCGGTCCCGCCATCGGCGGTGAACGCACTGTCGGCGAGGGTGGTCCCGTTCTTCGCAACGCGCAGGAAGGGCGTTCGCAAGCCGCGCCGCGAGACCAGCTCGTCAACGGCGTCGTTGGAGAACAGGTCGCCGAAGCCTTTGGGCAGATCGGCCGCCCGGCTCACCAGGGGCCGGGATCCCCAATAGTCGCAGGCGAACTCGTCGAGCGGCACCGCGATGAGGCGGTGCAGCGCAGAGTGCCCGACCGTCGGGGCGGGCACTCGCGACGTCGTGGAGACGGTCACCTAGACGCCGGCACCGCTGTCAGCTCCGCCGTCAGCTCCGCCGTCGGCGCCCCCATCGGCACCGCCGTCAGCCGAACCGTCGGCACCGCCATCGCGGCCGGCCGGGTTGGCCCCGCCGTCGGCCGTGCCTTCGCCGCTGATGGAGGCACCGCTGTCGGCGCCGCCGTCGGCTCCACCGTCGTGTCCGCCCACGTTGGCGCCGCCGTCCGCTGGGCCCTCGGTGCTCGGGTCGATCGGGTTGTCGCTCATGACACTCCTCCCTCGTCGGGACGCCACACGGCTGTGCGCGTCGAGATCCCGCATACCCCGCAGGGTCGGCGGTCACACGTGGCCCGGTCGCAGCCGGACCGCGGCCATGGTGGCCGGGCTTCCGAGCGTATGCCCCATGCCCGCTCCGTGTGGGCCTCCCGTCCCACCCCTTTCCGATGGGTACGTTGTCGCCATGCGCGTTACGCACCTCGGTCACGCCTGCCTTCTCGTCGAGCTCGCCGACACCCGGATCCTCGTGGACCCGGGGTCGTTCTCGTCCGGCTTCGACGAACTTCGCGATCTCGACGCGGTCGTCGTCACCCATCAGCACGCCGACCACCTCGACGAGGAACGACTTCCGGCGCTCCTGACCGCCAACCGGCAGGCCGCCGTCTACGCCGATCCGCAGTCCGCCGACCTACTCAGCGGCACCAGCTCCGACGTCGTGGTCCTCAGGCAGGGCGAGGACCACCGCGTCGGATCGGCGCGCCTCCGTCCCGTCGGCCGCCTCCACGCCGTCAACCACGACGCCGTCCCGCGCTGTACCAACGTCGGCGTCGTGCTGGACGCGGAGGGCGAGCCGGCGCTCTACCACCCGGGCGACGCCTACGACGGAGAGCCGGGCCACGTCGACGTGCTGGCCGTCCCGCTCAACGCGCCGTGGTGCAAGGTCGCCGAGAGCATCGCCTTCGTGCGCCGCATCGCGCCGCGCCAGATCATCCCGATCCACGACGCCCTGCTGTCGACCGCCGGCCGGCGGCTGTACCTGGGGCACGTCGAGGGCTACGGCGGCGACAACCTCACCGTCCACGATCTCACGCGAGGTCGCGCCGCCGACATCGCCCTCGACTGACGTCGTTTACCTTGCCGGCAGTCGGGTGACCCAGTAGGCCGCGGTCTCCGGCGATGTCACGCCGAAGCGCGCGTTGATGACCCACAGCCACCCACCGGCAAGGGTGGCGGTCGACGGCACATCGAGGGTCTCGTCGGTGCGGGCTCCGGCCCACTTCGCCGTCCAACCGGCTCCAGACCGGCTAAGGAGGACGACCGCCACCCGGTCCGGGCCACTGCCACGGACGTTGTAGATGACGTTTCCGTCGATCTCGAGGCCGTCCCCGCTGATGATGCCAGGGCCGCCCGTGACCGGGATCCGGCGGGTCGCTCCCGTGACGGGGTCGACCTGCCACAGGCCGCCAGCGCTGGTGTTGTTCAGCACGAGCGACCCGTCGGGGAGCTGCCGAATCCCGTTGGCGTTGATGTTGGTTCCGTCGTACGGCGGCCAAGCCCCAGACAGCGGCCGGAACAACGGCACGGTCGGAATCGGTGCTCCGCCGGCACCCAAGCCGAGGACGGTCAGCCGGTCCACGCGTGAGTCGGTGACGTAGACCCTGTCGGTCGTCACCACCAGGTCGTTGAGGAAGCCGGCGCCGGGGATGACCGTTTCCGACACCACAGCTCCGGTCGTGTCGTTGACGGCCCAGACATAGGACGTGCTGCCCACGTTGCCGACCGTCCAGACAAGCCGGGTCCGGCCGTCCCAGTAGAGCCCGCGTAGCGACCGCCCGTCCGCCGCAGGGAGAAGCGTGGTCACGGGTCCGCCGAGCAGGTCACCCGTGACGATGCGACCGTTGCCGACCGAGCCGGCGTAGAACCTCGTGTCCGGTCCCGATGTGATGCCCTCTGGGCGGAAGCCGGCGGGCAGGCCGACGGTCTCCGGAGCCGGGGCGACACGTCGGCGAGCCTGTGCGGTGCCGCCGGATACGGCCACCGGAAGCACGGCGGCGCCCGCCACGAGGCCGAGGAGCGCACGCCGGGAGAGCGGATTCCTGAACGTTTCCTGGATCGGAGTCATCCGTCATTCTGAGCAGACGGCCGACCGGAAGTCGAGGTCAGTTGTTGAATCGGCGACTAATTCGTGACGATCGGCATCACTCGTCGTGCCGGCCGCGCTCCTCGTGGGCCAGCCGGGCGGCACCGATGATCCCCGCCTTGTTCTGCAGGGTGGCAGCCACGATCGGGGTCCGCAGCTTCAGCTTGGGCAGGAACTCGTCCGACTCCTTGGAGATCCCGCCTCCGACCACGAACAGGTCGGGGGAGAAGAGCGCCTCGACGACCGAGTAGTAGCGTTGCAGGCGCGGGACATACTCGTCGTAGGTCAGGCCCAGCGTGTCCCTGACCGACGACGCAGCCTCGTCCTCGGCGTCCTTGCCGTCGATCTCGAGGTGCCCGAGCTCGCTGTTCGGGATCAGGACGTTGCGGTAGAGGATCGCGCTGCCGATGCCCGTGCCGAGCGTCGTGAGGATGACCAGACCGTTCTCGTCCATGGCCGCGCCGTAATGCAGCTCGGCATACCCGGCGGCGTCGGCGTCGTTGACGAGGTACACGTCGCGGCCGAGCCGCTTTTCGAGCGCCTTCTCGCCCTCGAAGTCGATCCACGTGGGGTCGATGTTGGCGGCGGAGCGGACGGTGCCGTGCTGCACGACGGCCGGGACGGTGACTCCGACCGACCTGTTGTCGTGGATGTGGTCGGCGAAGTGCTCGACGAGCTGGGCGACGACCTCGATGACCGCCTCGGGCGTCGCCGGCTTGGGCGTGAGGAACTTCTTGCGCTTCGTCGTGAACTCGCCCTTGGAGAGATCTACGACGGCGCCCTTGATTCCGCTGCCTCCGATGTCAATCCCGAGGGCCACGTGGTGCTTGGCCATGGTCCGCCTGCCTTCGCCTGCTCGTCGGTGAGTGGTCCGGTCCCAATGGTGCGGCGCGTACGCCGGTGAGTGCAGTCTGGCAGGTCATCCCGCCGTCACGGCAGGGTCAGGATCTCGTTCCCGTCCTCGGTGATGAGGATCGTGTGCTCGAACTGGGCCGAGCGCTTTCGGTCGGCGGTCACGACGGTCCATCCGTCGTCCCACATCTCCCACTCTGCGGTACCGAGGTTCAGCATCGGCTCGACGGTGAAGGTCATGCCCGGTTCGATGAGCTTCCCGTATGCGGGTGCGGCGTCGTAGTGCGGGATCACCAGCCCGCTGTGGAAGGCCGTGCCGATCCCGTGCCCGGTGAAGTCCTTGACCACCCCGTAGCCGAAGCGACGCGCATACGACTCGATCACCCGCCCGACGACGTTGATGGGCCGACCCGGCAGCGCTGCGCGGATGCCGCGCATCATCGCTTCGCGCGTGCGCTCGACGAGGACCCGCGACTCCTCGTCGACGTCGCCGACGAGGTAGGTCGCGTCGGTGTCACCGTGGACGCCGCCGATGAACGCGGTGATGTCGAGATTGACGAGGTCGCCGTCCTCGAGGCGCCGGGAGTCGGGGATGCCGTGGCAGATCACCTCGTTGATCGAGGTGCACAGCGACTTGGGAAAACCCTTGTATCCCAACGTCGACGGGTAGGCGCCATGGTCGAGGAGGAACTCGTGCCCGACAGCGTCGATCTCGTCGGTGGTGACGCCGGGGGCGATCACCGCGGCGGCAGCCTCCATGGCTTGCGCGGCGAGGCGGCCGGCGACCCGCATCCGCTCGATGGTCTCGGCGTCCTTGACCTCTGACCCGGTGAACGCCTGCGGGCGGGGCCGGTCGACGTACTCGGGACGCGCGATCCCCGCAGGCACCGGTCGCCGCGGCGAGACCTCGTGCGGCGCGACGGTTGCGAAGGTGACCGGCATAGGCTGGAGTCTAGGCAGCCGGTACACGACGACGCACCGAGGCGGAGGTCAGGCAGTGAGCTACTGGTACAACACGGCAACCGGTCAGGTCGAGACCGACGAGAACCGGGGCCAGGCCCAGGACGTGATGGGTCCCTACGAGACCGAGGCCGAAGCCGCACGCGCGCTGCAGAGTGCCCACGAGCGCACCGAGAAGTGGGACGCCGAGGACCGCGAGTGGAACGCCCGAGGGTCCGCCTCCGGCGACGCTGACGACTGATAAGCACGCGGCTCAGCTCGGCTGCTGCTCGGCCCGCGCCGCTCTGACCTGCCGTTCGTGGACGGCGTACGGGTCGGTGCGGTCGTCGTACGACCAGAACCCGCGCAGCCACACCGCGGTCGCGGCGACGCCGAGGACGCAGAGGATGCCGCCGCTGGTGATCGCCTGCCGCACGCCGAACTTGTCGGCGACCAGCCCGGACCGGATCTCGCCGCCGATCGGCCCGAGCGAATAGGACAGCATCTCGATCCCGGCGAGCCGCCCGCGCATCGAGTCCGGGATGGTCTGGTGCCAGATGACGCTGCGGAAGATGCCGCTGAGATTGTCCGCGGCGCCGGCCATGGCGAAGCACAACAGGACGAGCCACGGGTTCAGCGTCAACCCGGCGAGGGCTACCGACGCGCCCCACGCCATGGCGGATACGACGACGGCGCGCCCGTGGTGGTGGACCCGCCCGGTCCATCCCGACGTCACCGAGGAGACCAGCGCACCGACCGTCCCGGCCGTATAGAGCAGGCCGAGGATCTCGGGGCGCGCCAGCACGTCCTGCGCCAGAGCCGGGAAGATCACCGTCGGCATCGCCATGAGCATCGCCACGATGTCGATGATGTACGTGCCGAGCAGGTCGCGGCGACCGACCGCATACCGAAGCCCTTCCCCGATCCCACGCAGGCTCGGCGGGGTGGCGTCCTCGACCGGCGGGTACCGCCGCATCCGGATGAAGAGCACCGTGGCGACGGCGATCCCGACGACGTCGATGAGGAAGCACCAGGCGGTTCCCACGGTGTGCAGGAGGACGCCGCCGACCGCCGGGCCGGCGAGCATGCCGGCCTGCATGCCCACCGACGACAAGGCCACCGCGGCGGGCAGCTGGTCGTGCTCCACGGTGCGGGGGATGAGCGCCTCACGCGAGGGACGTTGCAGCGACTGAGCGGCGGAGAGGAACGCGGCGACGACGAAGATCACCCAAACCTGCGGTTCCGGCAGAAGGGCGTTGACGACGAGCAGGCTGGTGAAGAACACCTGGGCGACGCCGGTCCATACCAGCAGGGTGCGGCGGTCCATGTGGTCGGCGAGCGCCCCGCCCCACAGGCCGAACACGACGAGCGGGACGAGCTCGACGATGCCGACGGCGCCGACCATGAAGTTGGAGCCGGTCAGATCGTAAAGCTGGTAGGGCACCGCGACGTAGGTCATCATCCCGCCGAGGTAGAACACCGTCCCGGCCAGCAAGAGCAGGCGATAGTCACGCGACTGCCGGAACGGGGTCACGTCCATGCGCAGCCGCGACACCACGTCCAGCCACGCCACGATCCGGAGTGTCCCGCGAATGTTTTGCGGGAACAACGGGTTTCGTTGGGCGTCAGGCTCAGCGCGGGGCGGAACCTCGCAGAGTGCCGACGACGACGTAGTTTCCCAGGTAGGAGCCGCCGTCGGGCGCCACAGCGCAGCTGATCGCGACGACGGTGTCGGCCCGGACCCGGACGACCTCGTCCGTCGAGGTCAGCTTGTCGAACGGCACGGTCAGCACGGTCGTGACGGCGTAGGTGAAGACGCCCTTGGTCGTCGTCAGGACGACCGTGTCACCGGCTCGGACGTCCTGCAGCCGGCTGAAGACGCCGCGCCTCGGGTCGTCGGGATGGTAGCGGTTGGAGTGGCCGGCGACGAAGGTCGTGTCTGTGCCAGGGACCTGAGGGGGTGCGCCCAAGTCGATCCGGGCGACCTTGTCGAAGGTCGGCGCGTCGTAGCAGGGCTGCCCGGGCACCTCACACGACTCGGAAGTGTTGTAGCGAGCCAGACCGGACGACTGGGCGTCGATGATCGTGGTTCCGTTGTGTTCGGCCCGGAACGCGACCAGTTCTCCGGAGGCGACCGGCTGGATGGCCGTCGACGGGCCGGTGGACGGGTTGCCCTCCGGTGCTGACGAGCTGGTCGACGACGCAGACGCCGGGCTCGTGGCTGCAGGACCGGCGGTCGCCGCTGCGGACGCTACCGGTCCCTCGACGCTGGACCCAGCACTGGAGGAGGCGCATCCGGCGCAGGCCACGACGAACGCCAGCACGGCGGCCACACGGACCGCCGTGCTGGGTGTTCGACGTCCCGCGGCCATCAGCCTCGATGCGACGGCTCAGCCGACCAGCCGGTCACGAGTCACGCCGCGACGGCTTGACGCGCTTGACCCGCGGCAGGCGACCGCTCAAGGCGAACCAGAACGCCAGGAGGCCGAGCATGACGAGCGCCGCGCGCACCGGGGTCAGCACCGCGTCGTCGCTCACCTGCTCGGTCGTGACGCCGCCCTTCACCGGCTGTAAGGGGTAGGTCGCCACCGCTTCAGCGCCCGCCTTCGCGGTCGGGTGTACCGCCGGCGTGACGTGCTTGGACGGCGGCGGCGTGCAGTCGTGCGTGCACGACGGCGGCGGCGTGCAGTTGCTCGTGCACGTGGGCGGGGGAGTCGTCGGAGTCGAGATCGGCACGTAGCTCACCGAGTAGTGGCTGATCGCCTTACCACTGGGGTACGTGATCGTCACCGATTTCTGAGGCGGATTCACCGCCACGATCACCGGTCCACCCGTTCCGCCCTGGACCGAGCCCGCCTTGACGCAGTACTCGTCGATCAGGTAGCCGGCCGGAGCCGTGACCGTGATCGAGGTCTGCTCTCCACTGACGTCGATCTTGCCCGAGTCGAGCCCCGGGCAGACGTCGGCCGGGCCCGCGTGCGCGCTCAGCGCCGGCAGGACAAGCGCCATCATGATCAGCACGCATCCGAGGAGCACGGCCATCCCGGCCCTGCTCACTTTCGCAATTCTCATGGACTCACGACCTTCCTGGGTAAGTCGGAGCTGGCAACCACGCCGCCGGCCGATGGCTCGCGCTGACCGCGACGCCATAGCCCCCGGACGCCACGTGCATCGTGTGCATTCCTGCCCCTTGATGGAATGAGATGACGTGTCCTGCAGGCCCCCGGGGCAGGACTTGGGGAAGATCGCTCCCCTAACGCACAAGGATGCCTGCGGATGGCGCGTAATGCATCCCTTGTGCCGAGATTGCTTTCATTCGACCGCTGCCGCTCGACGCCCCTGATGCACATCACAGCCGTGGCCCTGCCCGAGCTGCGGACGAGGCGGGCCCACTAGGCTCCCGACGTGAACATCGTGTTCGTCGAACCGGCCTTCCCGAACAACCAACGCCGGTTTGTCTCCGCCCTGGCGGACGTCGGGGCGAGCGTGATCGGCGTGGGTGAGTCACCCGAATGGGCCCTCGGCGACGACCTGCGCGGGCAGATGCGGGCGTACTACCAGGTCTCCAACGTCACCGACGAGCAGCAGCTGGACGCAGCGGTCCGGTGGGCGCAGGACCAGGTGTGGGTGGACCGCCTCGAGTCGACGATCGAGTCGCACCAGATGGCCGCCGCCCGGGTACGCGAATGGCGCGGCATACCCGGCACGTCGGTCCGCACGACGTGGCTTTGCCGGGACAAGCCGTCGATGAAGGAGGCGCTGCGCCAAGCCGGCGTGTCGACTGCGGCGTCGGCCGCCGTCGACACCGCAGACGAGGCGCGCGCCTTCGCCCGCGCGGTTGGCTACCCGCTCATCCTCAAGCCTCGGGCCGGCGCCGGCGCCTTGGGCACCACGCGGGTCGACAGCGACGCACAGCTCGACGCCGCGCTGGTCGCCTTCGGCGATGCCGACTCCATCGCCGTCGAGGAGTTCGTCGAGGGGCACGAGGGCTTCTACGACACCATCGCCGTCGGCGGTCACGTCGTCCACGACTGGGCGACGCACTACTACCCGAACGTCCTCGAGGCGATGCGACACCGCTGGATCTCGCCGCAGTTCGTCACGACGAACCGGATCGACCAGTCCTCCTTCTATGGCGAGGTCCGAGAGCTCGGCGCCCGGGTCATCGCGGCGCTCGGCATCGAGACCTCCGCAACCCACATGGAATGGTTCTACGGCCCCAACGGGCTGCGGTTCTCCGAGATCGGGTGCCGGCCGCCCGGCGTCGGAGCGTGGGACCTGTACTCGGCGGCCAACGACGTCGACGTCTACCGCGAGTGGGCCAACGGCATCGTCCACGGCGGCCCGGACCGCGCGTTGTCACGCCAGTACTCCGCCGGCATCGTCGCGCTCCGGCCCTCTGGCGACGGTGTCATCCACGGGTACAGCGGGCTCGACGAGATCCGCGACCGGTACAACGAGTGGGTGATCGACGCAAACCTGCCCGATCCCGGGACCGGGACCCAACCGGTCGAGGCCGGGTACATGGCCAACGCGTACATCCGGATGAAGCACCCCGACTACGACGTTCTTCGCGGGATGCTCGACGACGTCGGTCGTACCGTCCGCGTTCACGCGGGCTGATCAGCAGTCCCGATGACGTCGACACATCTGCTCGGCCCGCAGCGGTTCCTCACGACGGCGGGCGCGGTCGTGCGCGGTCTCGGCGTCGACGGCCCGGTTGCGACGATCACCGCCGGATGGGAGGAGCGCGAGTCCGACGACGCCGAGCTGGACTCCGTGATGAACGGCCGCTCCCGGAACCTGCGGCTGTTCGGGCGGATGATGGACGTCCTCGAGCGCGACGCCGACGTCGCCGCCGCCGCGCTGGCCCTGCGGGACGCCGTCGACGACCTGGCCCACCTCTACTCGCTCCGCCTCCAGCACGCCCTCGATGCCGTCTACGCCGTCCGGCGTCGCCAGGGCCGCGCCGACGTCCTGGCCGCCGCGGACGCCGACGCCCTCGAAGCCGTGCGCCGGCTGGACCGGTGGTACCTCGACCAGGTTCGCACCCTCTACGGCGAGGCGTACGCGTCGGGCGCGACGGAGAGTAGCCCGTTGTGGGCCGAGAACCGGGCCGAGGTCACCGAGCAGCTAGCCTCCGCATCGGTGCTCGCCGTGGCCGGCGGCCACGTGGGCATGCTGCTGCGCACCATGCAGTTCTTCTCCGTCCGGCCTCCGGCGGAGCTACCGGTCGTCGCCTGGTCCGCCGGGGCGATGGCGATGACGCGAATGGTGGTGCTGTTCAACGACTTCGCACAGACCGGTGCCGTGGCCCAGGTGTGGGACCGCGGTCTGGCGCGGGTAGAACGCGTCATCGCGCTGCCGCACGCGCGACGCCGGATCCACCTGGACGACCGGGTCCGGATGGAGGTCTTCGTGCGGCGGTTCGAGGGGTATGCGTGTCTCCTCCTCGATGACGGCGCTCGGGTCGCGGTAGGTCCCGACGGCGCCCTCCCGCCGGGTGCTCGGGTGCTGCGGGCGGACGGCACGCTCGGCGTGGTCGAGGCTGCAGCATGACCGCGCCGGCCACCACGGCACCGACGAGCGGCTTCATGCGCAGGCTGGCCGTCAACCGGCTGCGCGACCGTCTGGCCACGTCTGACGCGGGAGCGGTGGACCGGTTCCTGCAGCGGCACTCCGCGCCGATCAGCGAGGGTCGGTTCACGACGTTCCTCTGGCGTGGCGACGCCGACAAGGTCATGGTCCGCCACCGGGTGGTGGGCTTGCCGGACCCGTTGCCGCTGCGCCGTCTCCCCGACACCGACCTCTGGTATGTGACGATCGAGCTGCCCGAAGGGTCTCGCGTCGAGTACCAGTTCGAGGTGGTCCGGGGGGACGTGCGAGAGGAGTACCTCAACGACCCGCTCAACCCGCGGCTCGCGCACGGGCCGTTCGGAGCCCAGTCGGTGGCCGCCGCGTCCGGCTATGTCGTCCCGTCGTGGACCCTTCCTGACCCGGAGACTCGCCCCGGCTCGCTCGACTCGATCTCGTTACGTAGCAAGGCACTTCGCCGGGAGCAGTGGTTTCGGCTCTACCGGCCCGCACGGTTCCGCTTGCTCCGCCGCTATCCGCTGCTCATCGTCCACGACGGCGACGACTACCTGAACTACGCCGCGGCCAAGACCGTCCTCGACAACCTCATCCACCGGGGCGAGGTCGCCCCACTCGTCGCCGCGTTCGTGCCGCCCGGCAACCGCCTTGTCGAGTATGCGAACTACGCGCCTCATGCCCGGTTCATCGCCCGGGAGCTGGTCCCGTTCCTCACCGAGGAGCTGCCGCTCATCGACCTTCCCGACGGACGGTGCCTGATGGGATCGAGCTTCGGAGGAGTGGCGTCCCTGTCGACGGCGGTGCGGTATCCCTCGGTGTTCGGGTCGTTGCTGTTGGAGTCCGGGTCTTTCGTCTTCACCGACATCGGCGCCGAGCACGGCGGCGGGCCGGTGTTCGACCCGGTGGTCAAGTTCGTCAACGCCTACCGCGCCCGCCCCAAGGTCGTCGCCGACCGGATCTTCCAGACCTGCGGCGTCTACGAGCCCCTCATCACGCCGAACCGATCCATGGTGTCGACGTTCCGCGACACCGGCATGGAGGTCCGGTACGTCGAGGCCCGGGACGGGCACAACTGGGAAAACTGGCGCGACCGGCTGCGGGACGCGCTGACCTGGATCTTCCCGGGCGAGCAGAAGTTCGTCTACGAGTAGCGACTAGGTGAGAGGCACGCATATATGGGCATCGGCGACAAAGTGGTCGAGCGCTGGTATTCACCGCGCACACAGCGCGAGCTCACGCTGGCTCGGTGGGGTCACTACGGCACGCCGCTGCTCGTCTTCCCGACCGCGGGCGGCGACGCGGAGGAGATCGAGCGCCACCACCTCCTCGCGCACCTCGGCGACGCGGTCGACGGCGGCAAGGTCAAGGTCTACTCGGTGGACAGCACCGCCGGGCGAGCCCTCGCGACGCACGATGGGTCGCCCGAGCACCGGATGTGGTTGTTCAACCAGT
>DATLPT010000120.1:0-10669 GCA_035535635.1 Lapillicoccus sp.
CATTTCCCGCGAGGGTGGCCTCATCGACATGGGTGTCGAGCAGGGCTTCGTCCGCAAGGCGGGCGCCTGGTACACCTACGACGGCGACCAGCTCGGCCAGGGCAAGGAGAACGCCCGCACCTTCCTGCGCGACAACCCCGACCTCGCCGACGAGATCGAGAAGAAGATCAAGGAGAAGCTCGGCGTCGGACCCAAGGTCGACCAGCCGGCCGTGGCCGACGTTCCCGTCGACTTCTGACCGGTGCCGTCCGCACAAGCACGCGACGCCGACGCGGCCGCCGACCAGCACGCACGACGGTTGGTGGCGGCCGCCAAGGCGCTCGCAGCTGCTGAAGGGACGGCCGGGCCGGCGCGTGACGCGGCGGCAGGCAATGCGGCAGGCAACGGGGCAGACGTCAGCGGAGTTCCGCCCCGGCGACGAGAGGCTTCTCGCCGTGCGGTGGCACCGCCGTCCGATCTCACCGAGGAGGGCCGGGATTCTGACCCCGAGGACGTCGCCCGCGCGATCGTCCTGAAGCAGCTTTCCATGGCGCCACGCAGCCGGCAGCAGCTGGCTGACAAGCTTCGTCAGCGCAACTGTCCGGAGGATGTGGCCACCCGGGTGCTCGACCGGATGGAGGCGGTCGGGCTCGTCGACGACGAGGCCTACGCGCAGATGGTGGTGCGGTCGAAGCAAGCCACGCGAGGCTTGGCCAAGCGGGCGCTCGCCCACGAGCTGCGCGACAAGGGCGTGGCCGACGCGACCATCGACGACGCCCTGGGCTCCATCGACGCCGAGTCCGAGCGGGCTTTGGCGGAGCAGCTGGCGCAGAAAACAATGCGCCGGTTGGCCGGCCTCGACCCACAGGTGCAGGCGCGCCGACTCTCCGGGGTCCTCGGACGCAAGGGATATCCGCCCTCGGTGGTCTACGCCGTGGTCCGCGACGCCGTCAACGACGCGCCTGAGCATCAGCGCGACTGACGGGCACCGAGGCAGCCGGCGCACGTGGCCCGCGGACGCATACCGAGAAGTCGTCG
The DNA here is from genome assembly GCA_035535635.1 of Lapillicoccus sp. Lineage (GTDB taxonomy): Bacteria > Actinomycetota > Actinomycetes > Actinomycetales > Dermatophilaceae > Lapillicoccus. Next base: position 1,018 of record DATLPT010000120.1, read on the forward strand.
CAACATCCCGGAAACACGGATAGTCCTACGATCGGCCCGTGGCCGACCTCTTCGAGGACTACCGACTCGGGAACTCCTGGGACGAGATGCTCGGCGGCCCCAACGAGGCGCGGGGCCCTTACCGCGCCGTCCACCACACGCTCCGCTCGATGGAACCCGAGGCGCTGCGTGAGCGCGCTGAGTACCTCGCCCGCAGCTACCTCGACCAGGGCGTCACCTTCGACCACGCCGGCGAAGAGCGGCCCTTCCCACTGGACGCGGTGCCCCGGGTGATCTCGGCCGAGGAGTGGTCCATCGTCGAGGACGGCGTCGAACAGCGCGTCCGCGCGCTGGAGGCGTTCCTCGCCGACGTCTACAACCACCCTGAGGACATGCCGAGCGCGGTCAAGCAGGGGATCATCCCCTGGGAGCTCATCACCAGCTCACCGCACTACCACCGGGCGGTCCACGGCATCCGCCCGGCCAACGACGTCCGCGCCCACGTCTCCGGCATCGACCTGGTCCGCGACGAGTCGGGAATCTTCCGGGTCCTCGAGGACAACGTGCGCGTCCCGTCCGGGGTCAGTTACGTCATGGCCAACCGGCGGGCGATGACCAACGTCTTCCCGGAGGCGTTCGCCACCCTGCGGATCCGCCCGGTTCACGAGTACCCGCGGATGCTGCTCTCCGCCCTGCGCGCCGCCGCTCCGGACGGCGCCAGCGACCCCACCGTCGTGGTCCTCACGCCAGGCGTCTTCAACAGCGCCTACTTCGAGCACACCCTGCTCGCCCGAATGATGGGCGTCGAGCTGGTCGAGGGCCGCGACCTCGTCTGCTCGGGCGGCGTCGTGAAGATGCGGACCACTCAGGGTGAGCAGCCGATCGACGTCATCTACCGGCGGATCGACGACGAGTACCTCGACCCCGTTCACTTCCGCCCCGACTCGATCCTCGGCGTCACGGGCCTCGTCGCGGCCATGCGGGCGGGCCGGGTCACCGTGGCCAACGCCATCGGCAACGGCGTCGCCGACGACAAGCTGATCTACAGCTACGTGCCCGAGCTGACCCGCCACTACCTCGACGAGGACCCGATCCTGCCCAACGTCGACACCTACCGCTGCACCGAGCCGGAGGCTCTCGCACACATCCTCGAGCGGCTCGACGAGATGGTCGTCAAGCCCGTGGACGGCTCGGGCGGCAAGGGGCTGGTCATCGGCCCGGCCGCCGACGGCGCCACCCTCGATGCTCTTCGCAGCCGGATGGTCGAGGACCCGCGGGGCTGGATCGCCCAGCCGGTCGTCCAGCTGTCGACCGTCCCGACGCTGGTGGGCGGCCGGCTCGCGCCCCGGCACGTCGACCTTCGCCCGTTCGCGGTAAACGACGGCACGACCGTACGCGTGCTGCCGGGTGGGCTCACGCGGGTGGCCCTGCCCGAGGGTCAACTGGTCGTCAACTCGAGCCAGGGCGGGGGTTCCAAGGACACCTGGGTCCTCACCCACAGCAAGGCCAGCGTCAGTCGTCACCAGATCCCGCACGACGCCCGGGAGATCGTCGTCATGACGGCGCCGGACACCTCTCACGAGGACACCGAGGGGATGCAACAGCAGCAACAACAACAGCAACAGCAGAAACGGGTATGCGACGACACCAGGCTCCGGGGGACGGCACCGGGTGGTGCTCCGTGCTGAGCCGCATCGCCGAGTCGCTGTTCTGGATCGGCCGCTACGTCGAGCGGGCCGACGGGACTGCCCGGATCGTCGACGCCGCCCGCCTCCAGATGCTCGAGCAGACCGGCCAGTCCGAGGAGACGACTGCCCGCGTCATCCTCCAGGTGATCATGGGCCTCGACCCGGGCGACGGACGCGTCGACTACGCGACGGTCTGCCAACGGCTGGTCTTCGACGCCGAGCACGCCAGCGCGATCGCCGGCGCGTGGCGCGGGGCCCGCGAGAACGCCCGCCGGGCACGGGAAACCGTCTCCACGGAGCTCTGGGAGGCGATCAACACGGCCTGGAACCGGTGGGGCGGCTTCGAACCCGACCAGGTCACCGCCGCCCAGCTGGCGTGGGTCCGCGAGCGCGCCGCGCTCGTCTCCGGCATCGCCGACTCGACGATGAGCCACGACCAGGCCTGGCTGTTCATGGCCCTCGGGCGGTCCCTCGAGCGGGCGGACATGACCGCCCGGCTGGTCGCCACCGGCGCGCTGCCCAACGCCGGGCCGCCCTGGTCGACCGTGCTGCAGAGCTGCGGTGCGCAACAGGCCTACCTGCGCACCAACCGCGGACTGATCCGCGACGACCGCGTCGCCAGCTTCCTCGTCCTCGACCGGCAGTTCCCCCGGTCGGTGCTCTTCTCGCTCTCTGCGGCCGAACGCCGCCTCGAGGCCATCGACCCAGCCACCCAACGGTTGGGCATTCCCGACGAGGCTCGTCGCCGGCTCGGCCGGATCCGCACCAGCCTCGAGTACCGTCCGGTCCAGGACGTCATGGCGGACCTGCCGGCCCAGATGCGCCGTGTCCAGGCCGCCGTCACTGGGGCGTCCGACGCCGTGGCCCGTCGCTACTTCCCGAGCGGCCAGGTCACGACGTGGGTGGAGGAGTATGCCTGAGCACCGAGGGGCGACCGAGATCCGGCGGCACCGCATCGTCCACAAGACCTCGATCGGCTACGACCGGCGGGCGACCGCGTCCTACAACGAGCTGCGGATGACTCCCCTCACCGAGCCCGGTCAGTCGACCTTGGAGAACCGGTTGCGGGTTCGCCCCATGACGTGGAGCCACGTCTACCGCGACTACTGGGGAGCCCACGTCACCGCGATGGAGGCGATCGGCGACCACTCCTCGCTCGAGGTCGAGGCCACGAGCACGGTGGAGCGGAGCAACTCGGTCGCCCTGCCGACCGGCGGCACGTGGACGGATCTCGCCGAACCGCGGCTGCTCGACCTCCAGAACGAGTACGTCACCGTCACCGAGCGGACCGCGCCCAGCGACGAGCTCCTCAACCTGGCCAGCGAGGCCCGCGGCCCGCGGTCGCCCCGGGACACGGCGTACCGGGTCGTCGAGATCGTCCGCGACCGGATGATCTATCAGACCGGGGCGACCCACGTGCACTCGAGCGCCCAGCAGGCCTGGTCCGAGGGCCGCGGCGTCTGCCAGGACTTCGCCCACGTCACCATCGGAGCGCTGCGCAGCCTCGGTGTGCCAGCCCGCTACGTCTCCGGGTATCTCGCGCCCAAGCGCGAGGCCGAGGTCGGCGAGACGTCGAAGGGCGAGAGCCACGCGTGGGTCGAGTTCTGGGACGGCGGCTGGGTGCCGTTCGACCCCACCAATGGTGTCTTCGTCGGGCTCGACCATGTCGTCGTCGTCCGGGGGCGCGACTACAGCGACGTCCAGCCGTTCAAGGGCGTCTACACCGGGGCGGCGGAATCCACCCTCAAGGTCGAGGTGAGTTTCACCCGGCTGCGCTGACCCGCATACCCTTGACGCTGCCATGGCCAGCGTGAAGACCTACGACGTGCGCACCCACGGGTGCCAGATGAACGTCCACGACAGCGAGCGGCTCGCCGGCCTGCTCGAGACCGCGGGTTACGTCGACATCGCCTCGCTGGGGCCCGACCGCCCGGAGACCGCAGACGTCGTCGTCCTCAACACATGCGCGGTGCGCGAGAACGCCGACAACAAGCTCTACGGCAACCTCGGCCAGCTGCGTCCGGCCAAGCTGCGCAACCCCGACATGCAGATCGCCGTCGGCGGCTGCCTCGCCCAGAAGGACCGCGGCACGATCGTCGAGCGCGCGCCCTGGGTGGACGTCGTCTTCGGCACCCACAACCTCGGCTCGCTGCCCGTCCTCCTCGAGCGCGCGCGCCACAACCGGCGCGCCGAGGTCGAGATCCGCGAGTCCCTGGAGACCTTCCCGTCCACGCTGCCCACCCGGCGCGACAGCGCGTATGCGGGCTGGGTCTCGATCTCGGTCGGCTGCAACAACACCTGCACGTTCTGCATCGTCCCGAGCCTGCGCGGCAAGGAGACCGACCGGCCTGCCGGAGACGTGCTCGCGGAGATCCACGCGCTCGTCGACCAGGGAGTCGTGGAGGTCACCCTGCTCGGCCAGAACGTCAACACCTACGGAGTGGAGTTCGGCGACCGGTTCGCCTTCGGCAAGCTGTTGCGGGCCTGCGGCGAGATCGACGGGTTGGAGCGGGTCCGGTTCACGAGCCCCCATCCCGCGGCGTTCACCGAGGACGTCATCCTCGCCATGGCCGAGACGCCCAACGTGATGCCCAGCCTGCACATGCCCCTGCAGTCGGGGTCGGACCGGTTGCTCAAGGCGATGCGCCGGTCCTACCGGAGCGCGAGGTTCCTTGGAATCCTCGACCGGGTCCGGGAGCTCATGCCCGACGCCGCGATCACCACGGACATCATCGTCGGCTTCCCGGGCGAGACCGAGGACGACTTCGGCGCGACGCTGGACGTGGTTCGGGCGGCGCGGTTCTCCAGCGCGTTCACGTTCCAGTACTCGATCCGCCCGGGCACCCCAGCCGCGACGCTGCCCGACCAGGTGCCCAAGCCGGTCGTCCAGGAGCGGTACGACCGGCTCATCGCCGTCCAGGAGCAGGTGTCCTGGGCCGGCAACCGCGCGCTGGAGGGCGCCGACGTCGAAGTTCTGGTGGCGACCGGCGAGGGTCGCAAGGACGCGGCGACGCACCGGATGTCGGGTCGGGCGCGCGACAACCGGCTGGTCCACTTCGCGGTTCCCGACGGCGCCGAGCCGCCGCGGCCGGGCGACCTCGTCACCGTCGGCGTCACCTACGGCGCCCCGCACCACCTGGTCGCCGACAGCGGCATGGCCGGCGGCGCATACCGCCTCCGTCGCACTCGTGGCGGCGACGCCTGGGCGGCGCTGCAGGAGCAGGGGCACGCCAAACCGGCGGTCTCACTTGGCCTCCCGACCGTCGGCCGACCGGCGCCGGTCGCCGCCCAGCCGGCCTGCGCCGCCGTCTGAGGTCCAGGGACCATCGGCCCAGCAGGCGGTCAGTCGGGCCGGTGAGGCGCTGGGGATGACGCACGACGAGACCACGGCCACCGAGACGTTGGACCCCCCGCCTGCTGGGCGCTGTTGCGCGAGGCGCCGGTCGGGCGCCTCGCCGTTCTCGTCGACGGCCGCCCTGACATCTTCCCGGTCAACGCCATCGTCGACCACGCCACGATCGTCTTCCGCACCGCCCCCGGCACCAAGCTGGCCGCCGCCAGCCGCGCCGACGTGGCTTACGAGGTGGATGGCTACGACCTCCACGACGGCGCCGGGTGGAGCGTCGTCGTCAAAGGCCGTGGTCACGTCGTCCGCGAGTCGCAGGAGTGGTTGAGCGCCGCCTCGCTGCCGATCTTTCCGTGGCAGGAGGGTCGGAAGTCGTGGTTCGTGCGGATCGAACCGCAGCGCGTGACCGGCCGACGCCTCCGCGTGTCCGGGGGCGCCCGGTCGACTGCCACGCAGAGCTGACCGGCGCTCAGTCGATCGAGCCCTCGTCCTGACCCGAGACGTACCCGTCGGTGGTCTCGCCGCTGAGGTCGGCCGCCTGGCCGTATTCGTCCTCCTCGGCGACCTCCGGACCGCGCTCGCTGCCGTCCATGAGGGCGCCAAGGTCGATGTGCCGGTGGGCCTTCTCGTGGGTCGGTTCGGCGCCGGGATAGGTCATGGTGTCACCGTAAGTCCGCGGCGTGGAGGCCTCAACTCGCCCGGCCGGACGCGACCAGGTGGCCTCTGACCCGGCTCGTTTGGAAGACTCGCCACCATGGCCGTCCGTCCCATCGTCATCACCGGTGAACCGGTGCTGCACCGTCCGGCCGCACGCGTCGAGTCCTTCGACGAGGGTCTCCGCGAGCTGGTCGCCGACATGTACGAGACGATGGACGCCGCGCACGGGGTCGGGCTGGCCGCGCCCCAGATCGGTGTTCCGCTCCGGCTGTTCGTCTACGAGATGGCAAACGACGACGACGTCCCGGCCCGGGGGGTCGTCGTCAACCCGATGCTCTCGGCCAGCAAGATCTCGCCCGACCGCCCCGACCCCGACACCGAGAGCGAGGGCTGCCTGTCGGTGCCCGGCGAGAGCTACCCGCTCAAGCGGGCCGACCGGGTGACCGTCGTCGGGTTCGACGCGGACGGCGAGGAGCGGTCGTTCCAGGCGACCGGCTGGTTCGCCCGGGTCATGCAGCACGAGTTCGACCATCTCAACGGCCTGCTCTACGTCGACCGGCTGGACGCCAAGCAGTCCAAGCGGGCCCGCAAGGCGATCCGGGAGAACGGCTGGGGCAAGGCCGGCCACACGTGGATGCCCGGCGTCGACCGCGATCCTTTCGGCCACGACGACGAACCCGACGGCGACGACGCCCACCTCGACGCCGCGGGTCACGACGAGCGGCTTGTCTGAGATTCCGGGGTCTCCCGTCGTTGCCGTCGTCGGCCCGACGGCCACCGGCAAGTCCGAGCTCGGGCTGGCCCTCGCCGAGCGGCTGGGTGGAGAGGTCGTCAACGCCGACGCCATGCAGCTCTACCGCGGCATGGATATCGGCACCGCCAAGCTGTCGCTCGAGCAGCGCCGCGGCATCGCGCACCACCAGCTCGACGTCCTCGAGGTCCGCGAGGAGGCGAGCGTCGCCGCATACCAGCGTCATGCGCGAGCCGACATCGCCGCCATCGGTGCGCGGGGCCGCATTGCCGTCCTGGTGGGCGGATCGGGGCTTTACGTGCGCGCGGCGCTGGACCGGCTCGACATCCCGCCGACGGACCGGACGGTCCGCGCTCGACTGGAGGCCGAGTTGGCCGACGTCGGCATCGACGTGCTGCGCGCTCGACTCGTCGCGCTCGACCCCACCGCCGCCGACGCCATCGAACCCCGCAACGGCCGCCGCATCGTCCGCGCTCTCGAGGTGGTCGAGCTGACCGGCCGACCCTTCTCGGCGAGCCTGCCGGCGCGCGAGCACGTCCGGCCGACCGTCGTCGTCGGGCTCGTCGCCGACCGCTCGCTGCTCGACGCGCGCGTCGACGAGCGAGTTCGCCGGATGTGGCGCCAGGGCCTCGTCGACGAAGTGAGAACCCTTGTCACGCAGGGGCTTCGAGACGGACGGACGGCGTCGAAGGCGCTCGGCTACAGTCAGGCGCTCGCCCACCTCGACGGGACGATGACTCCCGCTGAGGCTCAGGAGGCGACGGCGACCGCCACGAGGCGGTATGCGCGGCGGCAGGAGTCGTGGTTCCGCGCGGACCCGCGGATCGTCTGGCTGCCACACGACGCGAGGGACCTGGTGGACCGGGCGCTCGCCGCCGTCGGGGCGGCTGGGAGGATGCGGGCATGACCACAGTGCCGTTCACGAAGGGACACGGCACGCAGAACGACTTCGTGCTGGTGCCCGACCTCGACGGGACCCGTCCTCTCACCCGAGACGCGGTGCGGCTGCTGGCCGACCGGCGGTTAGGCGTCGGCGGCGACGGCGTCATCCGCGTCGTGGCGACGGTCCACGCCGAGGAACCCGATGTGCGCGACCAGGCGGCCGAGGCGCCGTGGTTCATGGACTACCACAACGCCGACGGGTCGGCGGCGGAGATGTGCGGGAATGGTTCCCGGGTGTTCGCGGCCTATCTGAGACGCGAGGGTCTCGTCGAGGACGGCGCCTTCCGCATCGCCACCCGCGGAGGGGTGAAGGCCATGACGGTCGCCGGAGAGCACTACGCCGTCGACCTGGGGCCATGGCGCGTCGTCGACCCCCAGGGCGCCCGAGAGCGCGGGTTCGACTCCACCGTCCGGTCCCGCGGCGGCATCGAGCTGCCGGCGCTGCGCCTCAACGTGGGCAACCCGCATACCGTCGTCATCCTCCCGCCGGAGATCGACCTCGAGGGCGTCGACCTCACCGAGCCGCCGGCTGTCTCACCGCACCCCGACCGCGGGACCAACGTCGAGTTCGTCCGGCCGATCGGTCCGGGTCACATCGCCATGCGGGTATACGAGCGTGGGGTGGGGGAGACGCGGTCCTGCGGGACCGGCGCGGCCGCGGCGGCCCTCGCCACCCGCTGGTGGGACGCCGAGTCGGACGACAACACCGACTGGGCGGTCGACGTTCCCGGCGGTCGCGTATCGGTGCGTGCCATTCCGGGCGGTCACGTGGAGCTGGCCGGCCCTGCGGTACTGGTCGCCGACGGGACGATCACCCTCCCCGACTGACCCGCAGGATCCGGAACCCCTTCGAGACGGCGTGCCGGTTGCACGGCAGTCCGAGCTCGGCCTGGATCCACCGGTGGAGTGAGTCGGCCCCGAGGTTCTTCTGGACGACGAGGTATGCCTCGCCCTCGTCGGCCAACCGTGACAGCCACGTGCGAAGCAGGTCGTGGAGGGCCGGCTTGCCGACCCGGATCGGTGGGTTCGACCAGATCAGGTCGAACCGAACGTCAGCCGGCACCTCGGCGGGAAGGACGGCGCGAACGTTGCCCGTGCCAATGGCGGCGGCATTGGCTCGGGTGAGCGCCACCGCCCGTTCGTTGACGTCGACCGCGTACACCGAGGCGGCCGGCGCCAGGAGCCCGAGGGTCAGCGCAATCGGCCCCCACCCGCAGCCCAGGTCGAGGAAGGCCCCCTCGGCGGGCGGAGCGGGTGCTTCGCGCACCAGCACCTGCGTGCCGGTGTCGACGCGGTCCGGCGAGAACACCCCACCAGCGGTCTGCACCGCCAGCCGGCGGCCGGCGAGCTCCACCTCCACGCGCCGTCGGTCGGCGGGGCCGGCCGGCTGCGCCGTGAAGTAGTGCTCGCCGGCCACGGCCCGACGTTAGCGGGACGCGGACACCGGCTGCAGGACCGCGTCGACGACGATGTCCACGGCGGGCGCGATGATCCAGCGCGGTGCCCCGCGGAGTGGAGACGTCATCCGGTCGAAGGTGCCGGTGGCGTGCACGGCGACCGTTCAGTCGTCCGAGGGGGTCTTCGTCACGACGAGGCTCAGCGGGCAGTCCTCGCCTCGGATGCTCAGCAGGCCGTCGACGACGACCTTGTCGCCCGCCCAGCGGGTGCTGACCGAGCGGAAGTCCAGCAGCGGGAAGGTGGCGGTGGCGAAGAAGCGCCGGCCTTGCAAGTCGCGGTCGCGGCGTGCGTTCGGCGTCTGGATCCCGGTGAGGGCGAGGCTGGCCGTGCCGCTCGGCAGGCCGTCCTGGTCGATGCTCACGTCGGCCCTGCGGACCGGGATCCGGCCATTTACGGTGCGCCGTCCGAACCTCTCCTTGACCGTGAAGGTGGCCTCGGCGGTGTCCGCGTCGGCGAAGAACTCGCGTTCGGAGGTCGCCGAGATCGCCGAGGCGAGCTGGGTGGCGAGGTCGTTGTCCATGGTGTGCTCCTGAAATCGGTGTGGTCGGTGTCTGTGGTGCAGTGGTCCGACGGTCCGCCGAGGGGGCCGTCCACACCTCAGTGCCAGTACTGAAAGCGGGCGGACGTCGCCGGACGTCGCGCTCGTACGGCTGGGCATCGCCCAGATCCTGGCGCGCGACGACTGGCCCGGACCCGACCGGGCCGCCGCCCGCCGAACCGCCCTCGCCGAGGCGCGCCATGCCGCCGCGGACTGCCGCACCCTCGACCTGCCGGGGCACCTGGCCCGTGCCGAGGCGCTGGTCGCCCGGCTCACCACGGCCGTCGCCGCCG